>NZ_BAAHCA010000136.1:0-8399 GCF_054776295.1 Streptomyces sparsus | reverse complement strand
CGGGCGGTGCCGCCGGGGGGTTCGGCGGCGGCGTGGGCGGGTGTGGTGAGGGCGGTGGCGGTGAGGGCGGCGGCGATCAGCAGTCCGGACGCCGCCCGGCAGGCGTTCACCAGCTGTCGGCGGGTGGCCCGCAGACCCATGCTCGCTCCTCGCGTCGTGCTCCGCCCGGGGGTGCCGGCCGTACCAGCGGGGACGTACGCCCCCGGTCTCCCGGTTGCGTTCCCCAGGGACCCGAACGTGTGGTGGACGTAGGGGTTCCGGTTGACCGGCGCCGACGGCCGCGAGGTGGCCCGTGTGGGGTCCCACCTGCGGTTCCGGGGCAGCGCACGGCGCGGCGGGGCCGCCGAACCGGGCCTGGGTGAACGGGAGATGCTCAGCGTACGCAGTGCCGTACGGTACCGGAACGTCGCCACCCACATGTGACGATCGCGGATCCGGGACGGGGTGCCGCCGTACGCTCCCGGCCTGCGAGCCGGGGGCCGGTGGGCGGGCCCGGTACCCGAGGGGTGCCCGGCACGCGGGCGCCCCCTCGGGGTGGTCCGGCTCAGCGCATGAGCACGCCGGCCGCCTCGCCCCCCGCGATGCCCTCCGACGGGGCGGCGGCCAGCCCCATCTCGGTGCCGCCGGCCAGCAGCCGGTGGGCGGGCAGGATACGCACGGTGTAACCGAACGGACCGGTGCGGTCCAGGGAGAGCGGCCCCTCGAAGAGCCAGCGGCCTTCCAGGTCGGGCCCGCCGGTGGGCTTGAGGGCCACGTGCACGGGTTCGGTGATGGAGTCCGACTCGTCGACCCGGCCGGCCACCGCCTGCACCTCGACCTCCGCCGGTTCCAGACCGCCCAGGGTGACCCGGACCCGGAGGGACAGCGCGCCGCCCAGTTCGAGCGAGTCGGAGGCCGGTCCGACCGCCTCGACGTGGTCGACGGCGACCCGCGGCCACTCGGCACGGACCCGGGCCTTCCAGTCGGCCAGTTCCGCGGCGGCCGGCGGGGCCAGTTCGCGGTGCGACCGGGCGGCCGGCGCGTACAGCCGCTGCACGTACTCCCCCACCATGCGGTCGGCGAGGACCTTCGGACCGAGCCGGTCCAGGGTCTGCCTGATCATCTCCAGCCAGCGGCCCGGGCGGTCGTAGAAGGCGGGCGCGACCTGGTCGGCCAGCAGGTCGTACAGGGCGGCGGCCTCGATGGCGTCCCGCCGGTCCTCGTCGGCGGCCGGGCCGTCGGCGGTGGGGATGGCCCAGCCGAAGTCCGGCTCGTACCACTCGTCCCACCAGCCGTCCAGGACGGACAGGTTGAGGCAGCCGTTCAGTGCCGCCTTCATGCCACTGGTGCCGCACGCCTCCAGCGGGCGCAGCGGGTTGTTGAGCCACACGTCGCACCCGGGGTAGAGGGTGCGGGCCATGCCCATGCCGTAGTCCGGCAGGAACACGATGCGGTGCCGCACCCGGGGGTTGTCCGCGAACCGGACCAGCTCCTGGATGAGGCGCTTGCCGCTGTCGTCGGCCGGGTGGGCCTTGCCGGCGATGACCAGCTGCACGGGGCGCTCCGGGTGCAGCAGCAGCTCGGTGAGCCGGTCGCGGTCGTGCAGCATCAGCGTGAGCCGCTTGTAGGACGGCACCCGGCGGGCGAACCCGATGGTGAGCACGTCCGGGTCGAGCACCTGGTCGATCCAGCCGAGTTCCGCGCGGGCGGCGCCGCGGTGCCGCCACGATTCGTACAGCCGCTGCCGGACCTCCTGGACGAGCTGCTCGCGCAGGTCGCGCCGCAGGTCCCACAGTTCGCTGTCGGGCAGCCGGGACGTGCCGGGCCTCACCTCGGGCGCGACCCAGGTGGGCGCGTGCACGCCGTTGGTGATGGCGGCGATCGGGACCTCCGCCGCGTCGAACCCCGGCCACAGACCGGCGAACATGCGGCGGCTGACCTCGCCGTGCAGGGTGGATACGCCGTTGGCGCGCTGGGCCAGCCGCAGCCCCATGACGGCCATGTTGAACAGGTTCGGCTCACCGCCGGCATAGGTCTCCATGCCGAGCCTGAGCACCTGTTCGGCGGCGAGACCGGGCAGTTCCCCGTCGTCGCCGAAGTGCCGGGCGACCAGCTCCCGGTCGAAGCGGTCGATGCCGGCGGGCACCGGCGTGTGGGTGGTGAAGACGGTGCCGGCCCGTACGGACTCCAGGGCCGCGTCGAAGGCGACGCCCTGCTCGCCGAGTTCCCTGATGCGTTCCAGGCCGAGGAAACCGGCGTGGCCCTCGTTGGTGTGGAAGACCTCGGGCGCGGGGTGCCCGGTGAGGCGGCAGTAGGCGCGGACGGCACGCACGCCGCCGATGCCGAGCAGCATCTCCTGGAGCAGCCGCTGCTCCCGACCGCCGCCGTAGAGCCGGTCGGTGACGTCCCGTTCGGCCGGCCCGTTGTCCTCCACGTCGGAGTCGAGCAGCAGCAGCGGGACCCGGCCGACGCGGGCCTGCCACACGTGGGCGCGCAGCGAGCGGCCGCCGGGCAGGGCGAGCACGACGAGGGCCGGGGTGCCGTCGGCTTCGCGCAGCAGCTCCAGCGGCAGCTCGTTGGGGTCGAGCACGGGGTAGCGCTCCTGCTGCCAGCCGTCGCGGGACAGCGACTGGCGGAAGTAGCCGTGCCGGTAGAGCAGGCCGACGCCGATGAGGGGGGCGCCGAGGTCACTGGCGGCCTTGAGGTGGTCGCCGGCGAGAATGCCCAGCCCGCCGGAGTACTGCGGCAGTGCGGCGGTGATGCCGAACTCGGGCGAGAAGTAGGCGACGGCGGCCGGCAGCCCCTCGCCGGCGTTCTGGTACCAGCGCGGCTCGGTCAGGTAGTCGTGCAGGTCACCGGCGGCGACGGCGAGCCGGCGTTGGAAGCCGCGGTCGCGGGAGAGTTCGGCGATGCGCTCGGCGGGGATGGACCCCAGCAGCCGCATGGGGTCGCCGTCGGCGGCCCGCCAGCCGTCCGGGTCGGCGTACCGGAACAACTCACGGGTATCCGAGTGCCAGGACCAGCGCAGATTGCGCGCCAGATCGCTGAGCGGTCGTAGGGAGTCGGGAAGGACGGGACGCACGGAGAAACGACGAATGGCCTTCACGCTTCGACGGTAACCGGGTGGGACCGCCCGTTGCGTGCCTTCGCCACGATTTCGCGTGACTTCCACCCACAAAGCACTGCCGGCCATATAGCGGGCGCATTGCGCGCCCGCTTCGTGTCCGGCGACGCGCCCGGCGTGCTCCGGCGCGGAACGACCCGCGGTGTTCCCGGCCGCGGCAGGCGGCTTCCGGGCCGCCGGTTGCACGGTGGCGGTGCTGCGGCACGCCCGGGCGGACGTACCGCCCGTGTGGCCCCGCCTCGGTACTCGCGGTTACGTACGAGTAGTTCACCGGGCGCCTGAATAGCCGCCCCCGGAGCGTGGGCAGGCTGTGATCCTGCGCCCCAGCGAGACCCCCAGCCGAGTGAACGCGGACAGGAGCGGTCATGCCCGCAACCAACCAGTTGCCAGCGGAGCGGATAGAAAGTAACAAAACCCCCGTACCAGACCCAGGTGAGCCCATGATCGGTCGTATCCCCGTCCTGGACGTCCAGCCGCTCGTCGACTGTGGACGCCGCCCAGCGAAGGCCGTGGCCGGAGAGACCTTCCAGGTGTCCGCCACGGTCTTCCGCGAGGGGCACGACGCGGTCGCGGCCAACGTGGTGCTGCGCGACCCGACCGGGCGCGGCGGACCGTGGATCCCGATGCGCGAACTGAGCCCCGGCACCGACCGGTGGGGGGCCGACGTCACACCGGAGGTGGAGGGCCGTTGGACGTACGCGGTGGAGGCGTGGAGCGATCCGCTGGCCACCTGGCGGCACCACGCGGAGGTGAAGATCCCCGCCGGCATCGACGCCGAACTGACGTTCACCGAAGGGGCCGCCCTGCACGAGCGGGCCGCCGCCCAGGTGCCCAAGAGCGAGGGCCGTGCGGTGGTCCTGGACGTGGTGGACGCGCTGCGCGACCACAACCGGCCGGTCGCCGCCCGGTTGGCCGCGGCCCTCACCCCGGAGGTGCTGGCCGTACTGGGACGGCATCCGCTGCGGGAGCTGGTGAGCAGCACCCGGGCGCTGCCGCTGGTCGTGGAGCGGAAGCGGGCGCTGTTCGGCTCCTGGTACGAGATGTTCCCCCGCTCGGAGGGTGCCGTCGTCAAGGACGGTGAGCCGCCGGTGTCCGGCACGCTGCGGACGGCCGCCGAACGGCTGCCGGCGATCGCCGCGATGGGCTTCGACGTGGTGTACCTGCCGCCGATCCACCCGATCGGCACCGCGTTCCGCAAGGGCCGCAACAACTCCCTGACGCCGGAACCGCACGACGTCGGCTCACCGTGGGCCATCGGTTCGGCCGACGGCGGACACGACGCCGTCCACCCCGACCTGGGCACCTTCGACGACTTCGCACACTTCGTCGCCGAGGCCAAGGCGCTGCGCATGGAGGTGGCACTGGACTTCGCCCTCCAGTGCTCCCCCGACCATCCCTGGGTGCGCGAGCATCCGGAGTGGTTCCGCAAACGCGCGGACGGCACGATCGCCTACGCGGAGAACCCGCCGAAGAAGTACCAGGACATCTACCCCATCGACTTCGACTCCGACCCGCGTGCGTTCAGCGGCCTGGTCACCGAGACGCTGCGGGTGCTGCGGCTGTGGATGGCCCAGGGCGTGCGGATCTTCCGGGTCGACAACCCGCACACCAAGCCGGTGGTCTTCTGGGAGAAGGTCATCGCCGAGATCAACCGCACCGATCCGGACGTGGTCTTCCTCGCCGAGGCGTTCACCCGGCCCGCGATGATGCACACCCTGGCGAAGGTCGGCTTCCAGCAGTCCTACACCTACTTCACCTGGCGTAACTCCAAGCAGGAACTGACGGAGTACCTCACCGAGCTGTCCGGGGACGCCGCCTCGTACATGCGGCCCAACTTCTTCGTCAACACGCCCGACATCCTGCCCGGCTACCTGCAGGACGGCGGCCGGGCGGCGTTCGCGATCCGTGCCGTACTCGCGGCCACGCTCTCCCCCACCTACGGCGTGTACGCCGGCTACGAGCTGTACGAGTGCGCGGCGGTGCGTCCGGGCAGCGAGGAGTACCTGGACTCGGAGAAGTACGAGCTCCGGCCGCGTGACTGGGCCGGGGCCGAACGGGAGGGACGGACCCTCAGCCCGCTGCTGACCACGCTCAACCGGCTGCGCCGGCGGCACCCGGCACTCCAGCAGCTGCGCGGGCTCGACTTCCACCACACGGACAACGAGCACGTCATCGCCTACTCCAAGCGCAGCAACGTCCCCTACCCCGACCTAGTGCTCATGGTCGTCAACCTCGATCCGCACCACACCCACGAGGCAACGGTGTCGTTGAATATGACGGCACTGCAGGCGTCGGGTCTCACCCCCGCGCAGGAAAGTGGCGCCGCCCCCATCCCGGTGCGCGACGAGCTCACCGGCGAGACCTACCACTGGGGCAGGGACAACTACGTGCGCCTGGAACCCGGCAGTGCCGGCACTTCGGCCCCGGCTCACGTACTGACCCTGCGACCGTCCTCACCGACCGGAGGGTCACCCAACGATGAGCGTCAATGAGCCCGTCCACGACACCTTCGAGGACACGCCCGCCAAGGACCGCGATCCCGAGTGGTTCAAGCGAGCGGTGTTCTACGAAGTCCTCGTCCGCTCCTTCCAGGACAGCAACGGCGACGGTGTAGGAGACCTGAAGGGCCTCACCGCGAAACTCGACTACCTGCAATGGCTGGGTGTCGACTGCCTCTGGCTTCCCCCGTTCTTCAAGTCGCCGCTGCGCGACGGCGGCTACGACGTGTCGGACTACACGTCGGTACTGCCCGAGTTCGGCGACCTCGCCGACTTCGTGGAGTTCGTGGACGCCGCCCACCAGCGGGGCATCCGGGTCATCATCGACATGGTCATGAACCACACCAGTGACCAGCACGAGTGGTTCCAGCAGTCCCGCAGCGACCCCGAGGGGCCGTACGGCGACTACTACGTCTGGGACGACAACGACGACCGGTACGCCGACGCGCGCATCATCTTCGTCGACACCGAGCAGTCCAACTGGACGTTCGACCCGGTGCGCAAGCAGTACTTCTTCCACCGGTTCTTCTCCCACCAGCCGGACCTCAACTACGAGAACCCGCAGGTGCAGGAGGAGATGATCTCCGCGCTGCGCTTCTGGCTGGACCTCGGCATCGACGGCTTCCGGCTGGACGCGGTGCCCTACCTGTACGCCGAGGAGGGCACCAACTGCGAGAACCTCCCGCAGTCGCACGACTTCCTCAAGCGGGTCCGGGCCGAGATCGACGCGCACTACCCGGACACCGTGCTGCTCGCCGAGGCCAACCAGTGGCCGGAGGACGTCGTCGACTACTTCGGCGACTACTCCAAGGGCGGCGACGAGTGCCACATGGCGTTCCACTTCCCGGTGATGCCGCGCATCTTCATGGCGGTCCGGCGGGAGTCGCGCTACCCGGTGTCGGAAATCCTCGCCAAGACGCCGGCCATCCCGTCGGGCTGCCAGTGGGGCATCTTCCTCCGCAACCACGACGAGCTGACGCTCGAGATGGTCACGGACGAGGAACGCGACTACATGTACGCGGAGTACGCCAAGGACCCGAGGATGCGGGCCAACATCGGCATCCGGCGGCGGCTCGCCACCCTGCTCGACAACGACCGCAACCAGATCGAGCTGTTCACCGCGCTGCTGCTGTCCCTGCCCGGCTCGCCGATCCTCTACTACGGCGACGAGATCGGCATGGGCGACAACATCTGGCTCGGCGACCGGGACGCGGTCCGCACGCCCATGCAGTGGACGCCGGACCGCAACGCCGGCTTCTCGTCCTGCGACCCGGGCCGTCTGTTCCTCCCGGCGATCATGGACCCGGTCCACGGTTACCAGGTGACCAACGTCGAGGCGGCGATGAGCAGTCCGTCGTCGCTGCTGCACTGGACCCGCCGGATGATCGAGATCCGCAAGCAGAACCCCGCGTTCGGCACCGGCCGGTACACCGAACTGCCGTCGACGAACCCCTCGGTGCTCGCGTACCTGCGGGAGATGCGGCTGCCCGACGGCGGCGACGACGTGGTGATGTGCGTGAACAACTTCTCGCGTTTCCCGCAGCCGACCGAGATCGACCTCCGGGCCTGGAAGGGCCGCCATCCGGTGGAACTCATCGGCGGGGTGAAGTTCCCCGCCATCGGGGAACTCCCGTACCTGCTCACGCTGGCCGGACACGGGTTCTACTGGTTCCGGCTGCGCACGCAGCCGACGTCCGCGTGACCCGCGTGGCGTACGCCTGAGCGTGAGGTGCCACCCGCTTCCCAAGGGGCACGGCGGTCCGACCGGTTTCCGCCGGGCCGCCGTGGGCACTCTCTTAGACACTCGCGCCGAAGCACGTGTGTGAACAACACCCGTGCGGCCCAGTGAAGCACCGCCGCACGGTCGATCTCCCCTCAACACGTCCCGCACAGACGGACAGTCATTGCCGCAATCCGGGACACTTTGCGTAGATTTCGTGTGCCCGGGGGAAGGACGCCATGACCGCGAAGCCGGACAGCTCCTCGCCCCATGTTGCTGTCGACGAGACAGACGACCCGGCGTTGCTGCGCTCGCTCACTCCACTGCTCACCCGATGGCTGCCCCGGCAGCGCTGGTTCGCCGGCAAGGGCCGCCCGCTGGACGGGCTCTCGCTGGCCACCGCCACCGAGTTACTGCCGTGCTCCGGCGGCGGCGCCGCTCCCGGGCTGCTGCACCTCCTGGTACGCGCTCACCAGGGGGACGAGGCCGACTGCTACCAACTCCTGCTCGGCACCCGGCCGGTTCTGCCGCCGGTGCTGGCGCCCGCGCTGATCGGGCGGCCCACCGACGGCCCGCTGCGCGGGCTGGCGCTGTACGACGCGGTGCCCGATCCACGACTCACCGGACTGCTGCTGGAACGTCTCCGCGCCCCCGGCCGGCTGGGCGCGCTGCGGTTCCGGCGCGAACCGGGCAGCGCCATCCCGTCCGGGCTGCGGCCCCGCCCGCTGCTGGCCGAGCAGTCCAACTCCTCCGTCGTCTACGGCGACGTCTACATCCTGAAGCTGTTCCGCCGGGTCAGCGCCGGTGTGAACCCCGACCTGGAGCTGCCGCTCGCGCTGGCCAGGACGGGCTGCACCCGGGTGCCCGCGCCCGTCGCCTGGTTCGAGGCGCCCGCCACCGACCCGGTCACGCTGGGCGTGCTGCAACCGTTCCTGCCGCAGACCAGGGACGCCTGGCAGCTCGCGCTGCGTTCGCTCGCCGACAAGGCCGACTTCCGGGCCGCTGCGCACGCGCTGGGACGGGCCACCGCCGAGGTGCACACCGCGCTCGCCGAGGCGCTGCCCACCGCGGTGCTGCA
>NZ_BAAHCA010000135.1:0-8402 GCF_054776295.1 Streptomyces sparsus | reverse complement strand
CGGGGCCTGTCCGCAGCACGGCCGTCAGAGCCAGCCGTGCTCCCTGGCCAGACGCACGGCGGCGTGCCGGTTCTCCGCGCCGAGCTTCGCCGCCGCTGCCGACAGGTAGTTGCGCACGGTGCCGGGCGCCAGCGAGGCGCGGCGGGCGATCTCGGCGATCGGGGCCCCGTCCGCCGCCAGTTCCAGCAGCTCCGCCTCCCTGGCGGTGAGCGGCGACTCGCCGGAGCTGATCGCGTCCGCCGCCAGCTCCGGGTCCACGTAGCGGTTGCCGGCCTGCACGCTGCGGATGATCTCGGCGAGCCGCTGCGCGGACACCGTCTTCGGCAGAAAGCCCCGGACCCCGGCGGCCAGCGCCCGTTTGAGGTGCCCGGGCCGGCCGTGACCGGTGACGATCATGGCCCGGCAGCCGGGCAGTTCGGTGCGCAGGGCGGCGGCCACCGCGACCCCGTCCGAACCGGGCATCTGGAGGTCGAGCACCGCGACGTCCGGGTGGTGCGCGCGGGCCATCGCCAGCGCCTCCGGACCGGTGGCGGCCTCCGCGACGACCAGCAGGTCGTCCTCCAGGGCCAGCAGCGCGGCCATCGCGCCGCGGATCAGGTGCTCGTCGTCGGCCAGCAGCACCCGGATGGTGTGCGACCCGGCCTCGCCCATTCAGTTCTCCCTCGTCAACGGCAGCCGTGCGGTGAGCCGGAACCGGTTCCCGTCCTGCGGCCCGGCCTCCAGCCGCCCGTCGAGCTTGGACAGCCGCTCGCGCAGCCCGTCCAGGCCGTGCCCGCCGCCCGAGGGGTACGCGCCCGCTTCCCGGCCGCCTTCCGGCACCCCGTCGTTGTCCATCGTCAGCACCGCTTCCCGGTCGATGCGCAGCGACACCGTGCACAGCCGGGCGTCCGAGTGCCGCAGCACGTTGGTCGTGCCCTCCCTGACCACCCAGCCCAACGCCGACTGCACGGCCTCCGGCAGCCGGTCGTCCCCGGTGTCCATCCGGCAGCGGATCCCGGCCGCCTCCAACACCCCCCGCGCGCCGGCGAGTTCGGTGTCGAGGTTTATCTCCCGGTAGCCGCGGACCACCTCCCGGACCTCACGCTGCGACTCCCGGGCGATGCGCTGGACCTCCACCATCTGGTCCACGCCGGCGTCCGAGCCGCGCAGTGCCAACTGGGCGGCCAGCTCGCTCTTCAGCGCGATCACCGACAGGTTCCGGCCCAGCACGTCGTGCAGGTCCCGGCCGAACCGCAGCCGCTCCTCGGCGACGGCCAGCCGGGCCTGGGTGTCGCGGGCGCCGTCCAGCTCCCACACGACGGCGAGCAGCCACACCGAGAACCGCGAGGTGAACGCCATGAACAGGCCGCCGACCAGGACGCCCGTGGTGAATCCGGCCGTCTCCGGGCCGGGAACGCCCAGCGCGAGCGCCACCAGCAGCGTGCCCAGCGCTGCGCCGGCCGCCAGGGCCGCGATGCGACGCACCGGGCGCAGGTTGGCGGTCAGCGGGATCATCGCCAGCGTCACCGGGGCGATGACCACGTAGGCGGCCGTCTCGCCGTTCCCGAACCACCCCAAACCCCACAGGACCAGCCCGAGCAGGGACAGCCCCGCCGACAGGCCGCCGCACGCCGCCAGCAGCCGGGTGGGCCGCTCCCGGCGGTCCAGCGCCCAGTCCAGGACCCGGCTCGCCGTGAACGCCGTCACGACCCCGTCGGCCAGCACCACGACGGGCAGCACCGCCCGGACCCAGTCCGGGTGTGCGGAGTGCATGGTGAGCAGCGCGGTGGTCGCCGTGCCGACCAGCACGAAGAAGTGGAACGACAGGCGCGTGTACAGCTCGATCCGGGCCGGATCACTCCGCCGGTCCCACCAGGCAGTCCACTTCCTGCCCCCGGACGGCGCCACACCACCGACCACCACCGCGCACCTCCTCCGTTCCTGCCGACCCCGACCCCGACCCCGACCCGGCTCCGGGCCCGACGGCCGTCCGGCCGCGAGGCCGTCCGGGGGCGCGCGGCCGGACGGCCTCGTGCGGTGCCGGGCGGTCTGCCGGTCAGCGTCGTGGCTCCCACCGGAACCACCGGCGTACAGCAAACACCGTCAGAGCGGTCCAGACCACCGCGAGCCCCAGCGCGCGCAGCGGCTCGGCGCCCGAGTCGGCACCCAGCCACCCGTACCTGACGAGGTCCATCACCGGAGTCATGGGCAGCAGTTCGCACACCGTCGCCAACCGGTCGGGCAGCGCGTCCAGCGGCACACCCAGGCCCGAGCCGAAGAACGACACCATCATCAGCGGCAACGCCGTGATCTGCGCGCTCTCCGCTGTTTTGGTGAAGGCGGCGGTGGCCGCGGCCAGCCCGGTCAGGGTGACGAGGGCCAGCGCCAGCCCGACCAGCAGCAGGTCCGGGCGGTGCACCGCCGCCAGATCCAGCGCCAGCGCGCCGGTCAGCAGCAGCATCGCGACCTGGAGCAGCGCCAGCAACGCGCTCGGCGCGGCCGTCCCGGCGAGGATCTCGGTGTCCCGGGGCTCCCCGCTGCGCAGCCGCTTGAGCACCAGTTCCTCACGTCGCGACACGAAGGTAGCGACCATGTTGACGTAGACGACGAGGATCAGCACCACGCCGATGCCGCCGGTCATCACCATGCTGTTCGCGGTCAGCCTGCTGCCCTCGAGAACGCCGCTGCCCAACGACGTCCGCAGCAGCAGCACGAGGCTCAGCGGCATCAGCAGCGAGGTGAACACGGCGGTGCGGTTGCGGAGCAGCAGGGTCAGCTCCGCCCGGCCCAGTGCCGCCAGCCGCCCCGGCACCGTGGTCCTGCCGGTGGTGCCGGGCCGCTGCGGGGAGCCGGTCGTCAGTGTCGTGGCGCTCATCGGGACACCGCCTTACGCATCGTCTTCACCAGGCCGGCCGGCCCACCGGCGGACGGCGACGGTGGGGCGCCGCCGGGGGAGTCCCCGTCCGGCGGGGCGTCGCCCGCGAGGTCCTCCCGCCGGGCGATGTCGAGAAAGGCGTCCTCCAGGGACGCGGACCGGGCGTCCAGGCCGAGGAGTTCGATGTGCTGCTCCCTGGCCCAGTCCAGCAAGCGGGTGAGTGCTTCCTGGAGTTGTTTGGTGCGCACCTCGACCCGCTGTCCGTGCGCCGCGGCCGGCACCGACAGCGGCAGCCGGGCCGGGTCCACGCCGGCCGGCAGGCTGAAGCGGATCGTCGACGGGCGGGACGCGGTGACCTCGGCGGGAGTACCGGACACCACCAGCCGGCCCTGGTGCATGATCCCCAGCCGGTCGGCGAGTTGCTCGGCCTCCTCCAGGTAGTGGGTCGTCAGCAGCACCGTCGTGCCCTGGGCCTGCAGCTCGCGCACCAACTGGTGCGTGTCCTGGCGGCCTTCGGGGTCCATGCCGGTCGTCGGCTCGTCGAGGAACAGCACCTCGGGCCGTCCGACCAGCGCCAGACCCAGGTCGAGGCGCCGGCGCTCCCCGCCGGACAGCTGCTTGACGCGGACGGCCGCCCGGCCGGCCAGCCCGACCATCTCCAGCGCCTCACCCACCGGCCGGGCCCCGGAGGTGACGCCGGCCCACATGCGGGCCGTCTCCATGGTGGTCAGGTCGGACGGCAGGCCGCCCTCCTGGAGCATCATGCCGACGCGCGGCCGGATCCGGCGGCGTTCCCGGTACGGGTCGTGCCCGAGGACTCGCACACTGCCGGCGGACGGCGCGGCCAGTCCTTCGAGCAGCTCCACGGTTGAGGTCTTGCCCGCGCCGTTGGTGCCCAGCAGGGCGAACACCTCGCCCCGGGTCACGTCGAGGTCCAGCCCCCGCACCGCCTCGAAGCCGGACGTGCCCTTCGGTCCGTAGCGCCGGCGCAACCCGGCTGTCGTGATCACTCGTTCCTCGGTGTTCATGACTCCAGCCTTCCGCCGGAGCACGGCCGGCGGCAGTGCCGGCTGTCACCGGCCCGCATGACAAATGTCAGCCGGCGAGCGGGAGAGCCGCCGCGCCGACCAGCGGAGACCGCGGGACGGCCCCACCGGGCAGCCGGAACACCGGGCAGCACAGCACCGTGGTTCGGCGGGCACACGAAAACGGCCCCGGTCCGAAGACCGGGGCCGAATCGATGGAGCGGACGACGAGGTTCGAACTCGCGACCTCAACCTTGGCAAGGTTGCGCTCTACCAGCTGAGCTACGTCCGCACGCACCCACCCGGCTTTCACCGAGTGGCGCGAAGCCCACTCTACCTGATCCATGAGGACCGGTTGAGCAAGTGGAGCGGGTGACAGGGATTGCACACTGCGCCTCCCTCTTGGAAAGAGGGCGCTCTACTACTGAGCTACACCCGCATGACTTGCGTGACCGGTTCGGACTTGCCGTTTCCGGCCCGCCCTCGCGGTGTGCCCTGACTGTAGCCGATCACCCCGGGTGCGATGCAAGTCGGTGTCCCGCCGAGGGGGTGCTCCCCTCAACTGGCCTCGTTGAACGCCTCGTAGACCCGCTTGGGGATGCGCCCGCGGGCCGGCACCTCGTGCCCGTTGGACTGGGCCCAGGCGCGCACGGCCTGCGGGTCGGGGGCCACTGCCGTGCGGTGGTACGTGCGGCCGGACTTCGCCCGCTTGCGGCCGGCCTCCACGAAGGGGGCGAGTGCCTCACGCAGTTTCCCGGCATTCGCCGAGTTCAGATCGATCTCGTAACCCCTGCCGTCGAGGCCGAAGACCACCGTCTCGGCCGCTTCCCCGCCGTCGATGTCGTCGGAGAGTGTGACCACTACGCGCTGTGCCACGGATATTCGGTCCTTTCGGGAGGAACGCCGCCTGAGGTGTACAGCGGCACCCACGCTGACATGGGTGGTACCCGGACTGCCGGAAGGCAGTGGTACCGCTTTTTCCTTTGTACAGCGGCGGCCATTGTCATGCGAAGCCGGGTAATTCCAGTCCGCGTGTCACGCCACATTAGGGACGATACGTTTTTCGTCGCGTTCCGGGCAGGGGTTTTTGCCGCCGAGATCTGAACGTGATGAGGGGCCTCCGATATCTACCCGCGTAGATCCAGGGCCCGGGTACGCTGAGACAGCAGCCGATTCGTCCGGACGATCCGCTTCAGCGCGGCGGCGGACACGGCACCGGGCAGCCAAGCACCAACACCACCGGGAGTACCTGTGGCTCGCGTCGTAGTCGACGTCATGCTCAAGCCGGAGATCCTCGACCCGCAGGGGCAGGCGGTTCAGCGCGCCCTGCCCCGGCTCGGTTTCGAGGGCATCACCGACGTCCGCCAGGGCAAGCGTTTCGAACTCGAGGTGGAGGGCCCCGTCGACGACGCCGCCCTCTCCCGTATTCGGGAAATGGCCGAGACGTTCCTCGCCAACACCGTGATCGAGGACTTCACCGTCCGCGTCGAGGAAGCAGCCGGCGCCGGTCTCCACGGAGTGACCCAGTGAGCACCCGCGTCGGAGTGGTCACCTTTCCCGGCTCGCTCGACGACGGGGACGCGCTGCGCGCCGTCCGCCTCGCCGGCGGCGAGCCCGTCGCTCTGTGGCACCGGGACACCAGCCTCCAGCAGGTCGACGCGATCGTCCTGCCCGGCGGCTTCAGCTACGGCGACTACCTGCGCTGCGGCGCCATCGCCCGCTTCTCGCCGGTCATGGCCACGGTCATCGAGCAGGCCCGCGCCGGCATGCCGGTGCTGGGCATCTGCAACGGCTTCCAGGTGCTGTGCGAGTCGCACCTGCTGCCCGGCGCGCTCACCCGCAACGACCACCTGCACTTCGTCTGCCGCGACCAGCGGCTGCGCGTCGAGAACACCACCACCGCCTGGACGACGGACTACACCGCCGGCCAGGAGATCACCGTGCCGCTGAAGAACGGCGAGGGCGGTTACGTCGCCGACGAGCGCACCCTCGACGCACTGGAGGCGGAGGGCCGGGTCGTGTTCCGCTACCTCGGCGGCAACCCCAACGGCTCGCGCCGCGACATCGCCGGCATCACCAACGAGGCCGGGAACGTGGTCGGCCTCATGCCGCACCCCGAGCACGCCGTCGAGGCCCTCACCGGCCCGACCACCGACGGGCTCGGCTTTTTCACCTCGGCGATCAAGAATCTGGTGGACGCCTGATGACGCTCGACACCACTGAGCACGCAGCCAAGACCCCCGACGACGAGCAGCCCTGGGCGGAGCTGGGCCTCAAGAGCGACGAGTACGCGCGCATCCGCGACATCCTGGGCCGCCGCCCCACGGGTGCCGAGCTGGCCATGTACTCCGTCATGTGGTCCGAGCACTGCTCGTACAAGTCCAGCAAGGTGCACCTGCGCCAGTTCGGCGAGAAGGCGCCGCAGTCCGACGCCATGCTCGTCGGCATCGGCGAGAACGCCGGTGTGGTCGACGTCGGCCAGGGCTACGCCGTCACCTTCAAGGTGGAGTCGCACAACCACCCGTCCTACATCGAGCCCTACCAGGGCGCCGCCACCGGCATCGGCGGCATCGTCCGGGACATCCTCGCCATGGGCGCCCGCCCGGTCGCGGTGATGGACCCGCTGCGCTTCGGCGCCGCCGACCACCCCGACACCAAGCGGGTCCTGCCCGGCGTCGTCGCCGGCATCGGCGGCTACGGCAACTGCCTGGGCCTGCCCAACATCGGCGGCGAGGTCGTCTTCGACCCCTGCTACCAGGGCAACCCGCTGGTCAACGCGCTGTGCGTGGGCGTCATGAAGCACGAGGACATCCACCTCGCCAAGGCCTCCGGCACCGGCAACAAGGTGATCCTCTACGGCGCCCGCACCGGCGGCGACGGCATCGGCGGCGTCTCCGTGCTCGCCTCCGAGACCTTCGACGCGGACGGCCCCGCCAAGCGGCCCGCGGTCCAGGTCGGCGACCCCTTCCAGGAGAAGCTGCTCATCGAGTGCACCCTGGAGATCTTCCGCGAGGAACTCGTCGTCGGCATCCAGGACCTCGGTGGCGCCGGCCTGTCCTGCGCGACCAGCGAGCTGGCCAGCGCCGGCTCGGGAGGCATGCGCGTCGAACTGGACACCGTGCCGCTGCGCGACGCCACGCTCTCGCCCGAGGAGATCCTCATGAGCGAGTCCCAGGAGCGGATGTGCGCCGTCGTCGAGCCCGGCAACGTCGACCGCTTCCTGGAGATCTGCGAGAAGTGGGACGTCATCGCCACCGTCATCGGTGAGGTCACCGAGGGCGACCGGCTGGAGATCTACTGGCACGGCGAGCAGATCGTCGACGTGCCGCCGCGGACCGTCGCCCACGAGGGCCCGGTCTACGAGCGCCCCTACGCCCGGCCCTCCTGGCAGGACGCGCTCCAGGCCGACGACGCCGCCAAGCTGCCGCGCCCGGGCGGCGCCGACGCGCTGCGCGCCGACGTGCTGCGGCTGGTCGGCTCGCCCAACCAGGCGTCCAAGGCGTGGATCACCGACCAGTACGACCGCTACGTGCTGGGCAACACCGTGCTCGCCCAGCCCGAGGACAGCGGCATGATCCGCATCGACGACACCACCAACCTGGGTGTCGCCGTCGCCACCGACGGAAACGGCCGGTACGCCAAGCTCGACCCCTACACCGGCGCGCAGCTCGCCCTCGTGGAGTCGTACCGCAACGTCGCCGCGACCGGCGCCACACCGCTCGCCGTCACCAACTGCCTCAACTTCGGCTCCCCGGAGGACCCGGACGCGATGTGGCAGTTCGCCGAGGCCGCCCGCGGCCTGGCCGACGGCTGCCAGGTGCTGGGCACCCCGGTCACCGGCGGCAACGTCTCGCTGTACAACCAGACCGGCGACACCGCCATCCACCCGACACCGGTGGTCGGCGTGCTCGGCGTCATCGACGACGTGACCCGCCGCACTCCGGTGGCCTTCACCGAGGAGGGCCAGCTGCTCTACCTGCTCGGTGAGACCCACGAGGAGCTGGGCGGCTCGGCCTGGTCGCAGGTGGCGCACGGCCACCTCGGCGGCCTGCCGCCGAAGGTCGACCTGGAGCGCGAGCGGCTGCTCGCGGAGATCCTCGTCGCCGCGTCCCGCGACGGCATGATCGACGCCGCGCACGACCTCAGCGACGGCGGACTCGTCCAGGCCGTCGTGGAGTCCTGCCTGCACGGCGGCACCGGCGCCCGGCTGGTCGTCCCGGACGGACTGGACCCGTTCGTGTTCCTCTTCTCGGAGTCCGCCGGCCGCGCGGTGGTGGCGGTGCCGCGCAGCGAGGAGGTCCGCTTCAACGACATGTGCGGCGCCCGCGGCCTGCCCGTCACCCGCATCGGCGTGCTGGACGGCACCGAGCTGGAGGTGCAGGGCCAGTTCAGCATCCCGCTGGACGAGCTGCGGCAGACCCACGAGGCCACCATTCCGGCCCTGCTCGCCTGACCGGGCGCCCCAGCGCCACCGGGACCACCCGCAGACGACGGCGGCCCGCACCCTCCGCACGAGGGGGCGG
>NZ_BAAHCA010000134.1:0-8433 GCF_054776295.1 Streptomyces sparsus | reverse complement strand
CGGCGCTCGGCCTCGGCCGCCTTGCGCCGGGCCTCCTCCTGCTTCTTCCGCTCGGCGGCCGCCAGCCGGGCGCGCTCCTCGGCGGTCAGTTCCGCCAGCAGGGTGCGGGCCTGCTTGAGCTTGCCCTGCACGGTCCGCTTCTCGCTCGCCAGCTTGCGCTGCGAACGCTCCAGATCGGCCAGGCTCCTGGCCGCCGCGGTGCGCTCTGCGGTCGCCTCGCGCTGCTTCTTCCGGAACGAGCCGACGGCCCGGTTCTGCTGCTCGGTGAGCCGGGCCCGCACGTGCGACTGCTGGAAGTAGCTCTGCGGGTCCGTGGTGAGCAGCAGCGTCGCCGTCTCCGACATGCCGCCGTTGCGGTACTGGGCGGCGGCGAACGTGCCCAGAGTGCGGCGGGCGTCGTTGAGTTGCGCGGTGCGGTCGGCGACGTCGTCGAGCGCGCGGTCCGCCGCGCGGCGCTGCCGGTCCGTCTTCTCCTTGGCCGCGTTGTACTGCTGCGTGGCGGCGCCGGCCTGCCGGTACAGCTCGTCGACCTTCTTCTGCGTCTCGGCCAGCCCCGGTCGTTCGCCGCCGGGCTCGGCGGACGCGCTCTGCGTCAGCAGGGTCACCGACGCGAGTGCGGCGGCGGTGGCGCCGACCGCGCCCCGACGGGCCGGTGCGGACTGGAGCACGCCGCTGCGCGGCTTGCGGTGCGTCGCCACGAGGGCAACTCCTTCCGTGCTCCGCCTACCGAGTTAGCTGTCGGGTTCGGGCGTCGGAAGGCTGCCCTACCGGCCGCGGGCGGCTGCTCGCGGCCCGATTCACCCCGGTGGTGCGCGTCGGGTCCCCGGCTCCGGCGAACGCCGGACTCGGCGGAGGCCGCCCGTGCCGGTCAGGTCACCGACGGATCCGGGCCGCCTGAGGCTGCACCGTAGCCAGGGCCCGGACGTCTTGGGAAGAGCGGTGTTCGGTATGTCCCGAAACCTTTTTGTTATCTAAGGCTCGGGTGCCCGGCCCGTGGGACGGACCCCTGCCACAGCACCCCTCAGCCACCGGCCGCCCCGCGGGTCAGCCGCCGAAGGACTTGCCGGCCCGGCGCTTCCACAGGTCCCAGCGGTTGGGGTAGCGGATGCGCACCTCGCCCATGGCCGCCCGGCCGGAGACCTCCAGCGTCGGAGCGCCGCGCTCCGGTGGCTCGGTGGCCCGGTTGCGCACCGAGCCCAGCGACGCCCGCAGGCCGTGCGACCGCACCGACCAGCCCGGCGGAACCAGCACCGTGACGTTGCCCATGCCGGCGTTGATCTCCAGCGACACCTCGGAGTGGTGGCACACCGCCTCAGTGAAGTCGATCACGATGTTGCCCATCCGGGACACCGCGCTGATCCGCCGCGGCACCACCCAGTAACCGGTCTGGGAGATGTCGCCCGCCCCGGAGCGCAGCTCCATCGGCTGCTCGTCGCGCGGATCGACCGGCGCGGCGTGCGCCGGCAGGTCCGCGGTCAGCGGCGCCAACTCGCCGTAGGTACGGGCCGAGAAGGCACGTTCCAGCCGCTCCTCCAGCTCCTCCAGGTCGATCCGGCCGTCCCCGGCGGCCTCACGCAGCAGCTCGGCCACCGCCTCCCGATCGGTGTGCGAAGCCCGCAGATCGGGGTCACGGTCGGGGCGGGGCGCCGGCGCACGCGAAGGGTCAGTCATAGAACAATTCTAGGAGTCGGCGGCGCGGTCAGTGGGGCGGCCTAGACTCGGTAGGCGATGAGCAGCCTCTTCGACGACAGCTTCCTAGCGGACCTCGAGCCCCCAGCGGGCCAGGAGCCGCCGCCCGACGCCGAGCACCCCTCCGCCCCGCCGCAGGAGGAGGTGCCGGAGGGGCTGTTCACGGGCTCCTTCACTGGAGGCCGGGACGCGTACTACCGCGACGGCGCCCCCCGCCCGGTGACGGATCCGCAGGCCCTGCTCGACGGGCTGAACGAGCAGCAGGGCGCCGCCGTCGTGCACAGCGGCTCGCCGCTGCTGATCGTCGCCGGCGCCGGCTCGGGCAAGACGCGGGTGCTGACGCACCGCATCGCCTACCTGCTGGGCGCCCGGGGCGCGCACCCCGGGCAGATCCTCGCCATCACCTTCACCAACAAGGCCGCCGGTGAGATGAAGGAGCGCGTCGCCGAACTGGTCGGTCCGCGCGCCCAGGCGATGTGGGTGTCCACGTTCCACAGCGCCTGCGTGCGCATCCTGCGCCGGGAGAGCAAGAAGCTCGGCTTCACCTCGTCGTTCTCGATCTACGACGCGGCCGACTCCAAGCGGCTGATGGCGCTGGTCTGCCGGGACCTCGAACTCGACCCGAAGCGCTTCCCGCCGAAGGCGTTCAGCGCGAAGGTCTCCAATCTCAAGAACGAGCTCGTCGACGAGGAGGACTTCGCCGCCCGGGCCGCGGACGGCTTCGAGAAGACCCTCGCCGAGGCGTACACGATGTACCAGGCGCGGCTGCGGGAAGCCAACGCGCTGGACTTCGACGACATCATCATGACGACCGTCCACCTGCTCCAGGCGTTCCCGGACGTCGCCGAGCACTACCGGCGGCGCTTCCGCCACGTGCTCGTCGACGAGTACCAGGACACCAACCACGCCCAGTACACCCTGGTCAGGGAGCTGGTCGGCACCGGCGCACAGCCGGCCGGGCCGGAGGACGAGCCGCAGCCGCCGCAGGCTGAGCTGTGCGTGGTGGGCGACGCCGACCAGAGCATCTACGCCTTCCGCGGCGCCACGATCCGCAACATCCTCCAGTTCGAGGAGGACTACCCGGACGCCCGCACGATCCTGCTGGAGCAGAACTACCGCTCCACGCAGACCATTCTCAGCGCCGCCAACTCCGTCATCGAGCGCAACGAGAACCGCCGCCCGAAGAACCTGTGGACGCAGGCCGGCGCCGGTTCGCGGATCACCGGCTACGTCGCCGACACCGAGCACGACGAGGCCCAGTTCGTCGCCGAGGAGATCGACCGGCTGACGGACGCGGGTGACGCCAAGGCCGGGGACGTCGCTGTCTTCTACCGCACCAACGCCCAGTCCCGCGTCTTCGAGGAGATCTTCATCCGGGTGGGGCTGCCCTACAAGGTCGTCGGCGGCGTGCGCTTCTACGAGCGCCGCGAGGTCCGCGACGTCCTGGCCTACCTGCGGGTGCTGGCCAACCCCGAGGACACCGTCCCGCTGCGGCGCATCCTCAACGTGCCCAAGCGCGGCATCGGCGACCGCGCCGAAGCCATGATCGACGCGCTCGCCGCCCGGGAACGGACCACCTTCCCGGACGCCCTGCGCCGGGTCGACGAGGCGTACGGCATGGCGGCCCGCTCGGTCAACGCAGTCAAGCGCTTCAACGTCCTGATGGAGGAGCTGCGCACGATCGTCGAGGCCGGGGCCGGGCCGGCGACGGTACTGGAAGCGGTGCTGGAGCAGACGGGGTACCTCGCCGAGCTCCAGGCCTCGACCGATCCGCAGGACGAGACGAGGGTGGAGAACCTCCAGGAACTCGCCGCCGTCGCCCTGGAGTTCGAACAGGCGCGCACCGAGGAGGACCCGGGAACGCTGGCCGACTTCCTGGAGCAGGTGGCCCTGGTCGCCGACTCCGACCAGATCCCGGACGAGGCCGAGGAGGGTTCCGGCGTCATCACGCTGATGACGCTGCACACCGCCAAGGGCCTGGAGTTCCCCGTCGTGTTCCTCACCGGCATGGAGGACGGCGTGTTCCCGCACATGCGGGCACTCGGCCAGCCCAAGGAGCTGGAGGAGGAGCGGCGCCTGGCGTACGTGGGCATCACCCGGGCCCGGGAACGGCTCTACCTCAGCCGCTCCACGCTGCGCAGCGCCTGGGGGCAGCCGTCGTACAACCCGGCGTCGCGCTTCCTGGAGGAGATCCCCCCGGAGTACGTGGAGTGGCGGCGCACCGGCGGTTCGGCCGGCGGGGGCGGCGGTTCGATGGCACCGACGGTCGGAGGCGGCGGCTCACCGCTGTCGTCGATCTCCCGCCGCGGCGCATCCGGGTTCGCCACCCGCCGGGCCAAGGAGCGCACGGTGGTGTCGCTGGCGGTCGGGGACCGCGTGACGCACGACAGCTTCGGCCTGGGCACGGTCGTCGAGGTCAAGGGCAGCGGCGACAGCTCGGAGGCCACCGTCGACTTCGGCGACCCCAAGCCCAAGCGGCTGCTGCTGCGGTACGCGCCCGTTGAGAAGCTCTGAACGCACCGGACGCCTGATCCGGCGAAGGAGCCCGCCCCCATGTCGGGGGCGGGCTCCTTCGTTGTCGGCGCTTGGCACGTCGGTGTGCCGGTGCGGGCGGTCGGCGGCGCGGGCACGTCCAAGTGGCGGCCCGCTCCCGACCCGGTGCCGGGCGGGAGCGGGACGGAGGTCACGTCGGGTCGAGGCCCTTGCCGCGGAACCAGGCGACGGGATCCACGGCGGAGCCACCGCCGGGACGCACCTCGAAGTGCAGGTGCGGACCGGTGGAGTTGCCGGAGCTGCCGGCGTAGCCGATGGTGTCGCCGGCCTTCACCGGACCGGACCGGATCTTGGTGCTGCTGAGGTGGCAGTACCAGGTCTCGGTGCCGTCGGCGGCAGTGACGATGGCCATGTTGCCGTAGGCCAGGTCCCACTTGGTCGACACGGTGCCGTCGGTCGCGGCCAGCACCGGAGTGCCGTAGCCGACGGGGAAGTCGATGCCGGTGTGCACCGACATCCAGTTGATGCCGGCCTGGCCGTAGTAGGCGCTCAGCCCGTGCTGGGCGACGGGGAGTGCGAACTTCGGCCGCAGCGCCTCCTTGCGGATGGCCTCGGCCTCCTTGCGCTTGCGCTCGGCCTCCTGCCGCTCCTTGAGGTCGATGCGCTCCTGGGTGCGGCTCGCCCGGTCGGCGAAGTCCCCGGCGTCCGCGGACAGCCCGGCGAGCTGGGTGTCCAGCTTGCTGTTGGCCACCGACGGCTTCACCGGCGCCCCGTCCGGTGCCGCCTGCGCCGGCTTGTCGTCGACGTCGTCGGCTGAGGCACCGACCGACGCCGCGGCGATGCCCGCGACGCTCATCACGGCGACCGACGGGACGGCCACGGTCAGCAGCGCCGACCGTCGCGGTTTCACCGCCCGGCGCCGGCCACGGGACGAACCCCCGGCCGGGTGGGGCGTCCGTCCGGCAGCCGCCGAGGTGTCGACGGCCGGCAGTTCGTCGCCGAACCCGTCCTCGTGAGCGGCGTCAGCCCGGTAGGCGGCGTCGCCGAGGTCCTCAACAGTGAAGTCCTCGACGGTGAAGTCCGACGCGGCGGGCCCGTCATGGAAGGCGTCGGTGAACTCGCCGCGCTCCTCCTGTGCCTGCTGCCCGTCGTGGTCCTCGGGTCGCTCGGCGGTCCGCTCCGCGTCGTGGTGCGGCTCGTCGGTGTTCCGCCGGCCGTCGTCCGACCGGTACGCACCCGCCTCCGGGCCCGCCTGCTGGCGGGGGACGGCGGTGAAGGCCGCGGTGTCCCAACTCCCGGTGTCCCAGCTGCCGGTGTCGTTGCTGCCGGGCTCCCAGCTGACCGTGGCGTAACTGCCGCTGTCCCAGCCGGTGGCCGCCTCCGCCTGCGGCGTTCCGGCGTAGCCGGCGGCCTCGGGGGAGGGGGTGAAGTCCGGACTGCTGCCGTCCCAGGCGGTGTTGGCCTGTGCGCCGGTGTCGTAGCCCTCGTAGGCCGCACCGCCGTAGGTGCCAGCCGGGTACGGGTCGGAGGAGTAGGGGTCGGACGGGTAGGAGGCGGCGCCGGACGTGCCGGTGGCACCGTCCCACTGGCCCGAGTTCTCGGGCGACCAGCCGTAGTCGCCGTTGACGGAGTCCGAATGCGGCTGGCCCTGGTCACCCGACCAGGGCGCCGCCGTCTCGTGACCACCGGTGGGGAAACCACCCGTGTCGTAACCGCCGGTGCCGTAGTTGTCCTGGTGCGTGCCGGTCGCGGGGAACGCGTCGTAACCGGTGGAGGGGAACGGGGAGTCCTGGACGGTGGCCGTCACCACGTGCTCGGAGCTGTCCGGCATGGCGCCGAAGAGCGGGTCGTCCGCGTAAGCACCACCGGACGGGTAGCCGTAGGCCGTGCCGTGTCCGTCGGACGGTGCGTAGCTCGCGTCGTAGGGGGGATACGAGGCGTCGTGAGCGGAACCGGTCGGGGTTGTGACTCCCGATGGGGGACGGTCGTTCACCACCAACTTCTCTTTCGCCTCGGAGACAGGGGCTGCCAGAGCAGTGCCGCGACTGTACCCGGCGGTTGGCGGCGGCGACAATCTTCCGCAGGTTTCGGCCCCCGGAAAGCGGGGCAATCGCCCGTCTTTCGGTGTCTACGGGCCGGTAGTCGAGCCCCTGTTCGTGCCATGTTCGAAGCCCGCAGGCCCTCTTGGCCCCAGCAGGCCCGTCCGTTTCGGG
Source organism: Streptomyces sparsus (assembly GCF_054776295.1). NCBI lineage: Bacteria > Bacillati > Actinomycetota > Actinomycetes > Kitasatosporales > Streptomycetaceae > Streptomyces > Streptomyces sparsus. Next base: position 2,038 of record NZ_BAAHCA010000134.1, on the reverse strand, counting down.
CGGATTGACCGTCCCTCTCAGGCGATCCCGTAGGCGGCGCCGGGGCGCGGCACGGCCGGCGGCGACTCCTGCAACTCCTCCCGGACGCGGGCCGCCACGGCCCAGTGGGCGGGCATCGCCATGTGCCCCACACCCTGCACACGAACGGTGCGAACCAGCAGGTCGGAGTGGTCGAGACGGGCGGTCTCCACCGGCGTCATGACGCGGTCCACATCACTCCAGAAGCTGACGAACCGGGTGCGGCAGCCGGCTGCCGCACCGGCCAGTTCCGCCATCAACGCCGAGCCCGGCCGCATCTGTCGCACGATGGGGTGCACCGACAGCGGCGCGGCGGCCCGGGTGCCCGCGTGGGGAGTGCCGAGGGTCACAAGTGTGTGTACGCGCGTGTCGCCCGCCAACCGCTGGGCGTAGTAGCGGGCGATCAGGCCGCCCAGGCTGTGCCCCACCACGTCCACCTGCTGGTGCCCGGAACTCGCGCAGAACTCCTCGATGCGTCGGCCCAGGTTCTCCGCGGCGCTGCGTACGTCGCAGGTCAACGGTGAGTAGTTGAGACAGGCGATCTGCTGCCAGCCGTGCCCGGCCAGCGAGCGGCGCAGCGGCGTGAACACCGACCGGTTGTCCACGAAGCCGTGCAGCAGCAGGACCGGACGCGGCCCGGCGATGTCGGTGCGCGGCGGCGCCCCGGGGACGTCCTCCCGCAGGCCGGACGGATACAGCAGCAGACGGCCCGCCAGTGCGACCGCCTCCAGGGCGTTGGCGCGCAGTACGGTCAGCATCGGTACGGCATGATCCATCGCTGACCCCCGTGGGCCGCCCCTGCGCGCCTCCCTGCGGCGCACCGGAGCGGCGACCTTGTCGCGGCTCTCCGCTCGGGCCGTCCCGAACCCGCTCGGTGACTGGTCCGCGCCGCGTCCGCGGCGCATGATGATGACGTTGTCCCACTGTGTGATTTCCCCCTCCCCCCGCACCTCAAAACGATCGGGTGCGGGATGCTGGAAGATAACGTTCGTTCACACCGGCGCCTCACCAGCGGAGCCGGGGCCGCAGTCGACGTTGATGGAGGCAGTGATGGGTGTGTCCGGTCCGATCCGCGTGGTGGTCGCCAAGCCCGGCCTCGACGGCCATGACCGCGGTGCCAAGGTGATCGCCCGGGCACTCCGCGACGCCGGCATGGAGGTCATCTACACCGGGCTGCACCAGACGCCCGAGCAGATCGTGGACACCGCGATCCAGGAGGACGCCGACGCGATCGGCCTGTCCATCCTGTCCGGGGCCCACAACACGCTGTTCGCCAAGGTCCTCGACCTGCTGCGGGAGCGCGACGCCGAGGACATCCAGGTCTTCGGCGGCGGCATCATCCCCGAGGACGACATCGCCCCGCTGAAGGCCCGCGGCGTCGCGGAGATCTTCACCCCCGGCGCCCCGACCACGGCGGTCGTCGACTGGGTGCGCACCCACGTACGTTCCGTGTCCGCCTGACCCACGCCTTTCGGGGGCCGCCCGCTCCTTCGCCCGCTGGACGCCTCGCGTCGGGTGCCGCCCCGCCGGGGACGGGCACGTACGTCCCCGGCCCCGCACCGGGCCGGGCGCCGGGTGGACGTGCCGGGGTGCCGCGTCGGATGCCGCCCGCCGCCCCCGCTACCTCCCGGATATCGGCGGGGACGCCAGTTCGTCGACCATCGCCGCCCGGCTGCGCAGCGGCACCACCAGCCGCTGGAACGACTCCGCCCAGTAGCCGCCTGCGCCCGGCGAGCCGGACTCCGACTCGTCCGGGTGCGCCGCCAGCGGCGCCAGGCGGTCCGCATGACCGGGGTCGAGCGAGCGCTCGGCCAGACCGAGCACCCCGCTGAAACTCCACGGGTAACTGCCCGCGTCCCTGGCGATCTCCAACGCGTCCACCACCGCCCGGCCCAGCGCCTCCGACCACGGCACCGCGCAGGTGCCCAGCACCCGGAACGCCTCCGCCAGGCCGTGCGCGGCCACGAACTCCGCCGCCCAGTCCGCCCGCTCCGCCTCCGGCAGCACGGCGAGCAGCCGG
>NZ_BAAHCA010000133.1:0-8465 GCF_054776295.1 Streptomyces sparsus | reverse complement strand
GGAGGGGCGGCTCGCGGACGTCACCGGCGCGCGCCCTCCCGCGCCGGCTCCGGCTCAGCGCCCGCGCTCAGCCCTCCCCCGTCGCGCCCTGCTCGATGGCGTCGGCGACCTCCTTCGTGCGGGCGGCTTCCTCGGCGGCGAAGCGTTCGGCGTCGAGGGTTTCGGCGAGTTGCTCGTCCTGGGCCATCAACTGGTCGAGGTTGGCGTCGCCGTACTCGTAGACGCCCATGTCGAGGTAGGCGCGTTGCAGTCGTTCGCCCCAGAGGCCGATGTCCTTGACGCAGGGCACGATGCGGCTGAACAGGAGGCGCCGGAAGAGGTGGACGAACTCGGACTGCTCGCTGTAGGTCTCCGCCTCGGCGGCCGAGATGCCGAAGTTCTCCAGGACCTCGTTGCCCTTGAGACGGTCGCGCATGAGGTAGCAGCCCTCGATGACGAAGTCCTCGCGTTCGCGCAGTTCGGTGGTACTGAGCTGCTGGTAGTAGTCGCGGAGTGCCATGCGGCCGAAGGCGACGTGCCGGGCCTCGTCCTGCATGACGTAGGCGAGGATCTGCTTCGGCAGGGGCTTGTCGGTGGTGTCGCGGATCATGCCGAAGGCGGCGAGGGCGAGCCCTTCGATGAGGACCTGCATGCCGAGGTAGGGCATGTCCCAGCGGGAGTCGCGCAGGGTGTCGCCGAGCAGCGACTGGAGGTTGTCGTTGATCGGGTAGAGCATCCCGACCTTCTCGTGCAGGAACCTGCTGTAGATCTCCGCGTGGCGGGCCTCGTCCATGGCCTGGGTGGCGGAGTAGAACTTGGCGTCGAGGTCGGGCACGGACTCGACGATGCGGGACGCGCAGACCAGGGCCCCCTGTTCGCCGTGCAGGAACTGGCTGAACTGCCAGGAGGCGTAGTGCCTGCGCAGTTCGGACTTGTCGCGCTCGGACATCTTGGCCCAGTGGGGCGTGCCGTGGAGGGTCAGGGACTCGTCGGGAATGCCGAGCGGGTCGTCCGGGTCGACTTCCAGGTGCCAGTCGATGCGCTTGTTGCCGTCCCACTGCTTGTCCTTGCCCTTCTGGTAGAGGGCGAGCAGGCGGGCGCGGCCGTCGTCGTACTCCCAGCTGAAGCGGGCGGCACCGGTGGCCGGCACCTGCCAGTCCGGTTCTCGCGGGTCGTGCGTGTAGAGCTCGTGCGTCGACATGAGACCTCCTGGCACCGCTGACTTGGCGAATCCCGGGACACGAATGGCTAGTTGGCAGGCTCACACGCTCATCAGCACAGGGTCAACAAGTCACGCGGGAGCTCTTGACGAGCTTGCTGACAAGGAGTCTCATAAGGGGAGGTGCTTGATGTAACCGACGGTAACGCCCCAGCAGTGAGGTGCCTCAGCCATGACAACAGCCCCTGACGCCGCCACCGAGGCCGCCGTGCTGCGGGACGCGCTCGGCATGCTCAAGGACCGGGAGCAGGTGGCCGAACGCCTGCTGGAGTCCTCGCGCAAGCACTCCTTCGACCCGGACACCGAGCTCGACTGGGACGCGCCCTTCGAAGAGGGCAAGTGGTTCTGGCCGCCGGAGCTGGTCTCGCTCTACGACACCCCGATGTGGAAGCGCATGTCGCAGGACCAGCGCATGGACCTCGCCCGGCACGAGGCGGCGTCGCTCGCCTCGCTGGGCATCTGGTTCGAGATCATCCTGATGCAGTTGCTGGTGCGGCACATCTACGACAAGTCGCTGACCAGCTCGCACGTCAGGTACGCGCTGACGGAGATCGCCGACGAGTGCCGGCACTCGATGATGTTCGCGCGGATGATCACGACGGGCGGCGCCCCGGCGTACCCGGTGAGCCGCTTCCACCACAACACGGCCCGGGTGCTGAAGACGATCTCCACCACGCCGGGTTCGTTCGCGTGCACGCTGCTGGGCGAGGAGATCCTGGACTGGATGCAGCGGTTGACGTTCCCGGACGAGCGGGTGCAGCCGCTCGTCCGGGGTGTGACGCGCATCCACGTCGTCGAGGAGGCCCGCCATGTGCGTTACGCCCGGGAGGAGTTGCGGCGGCAGATGCTGACGGCTCCGCGCTGGGAACGGCAGTTGACGCGGATCAGCTCCGGTGAGGCGGCGCGGGTCTTCTCGCTGGCGTTCATCAATCCGGACGTCTACACGAACGTCGGGCTGGACCGGCGGGAGGCGCTCGCGCAGGTGAAGGCGAGCGGACACCGCCGCGAGGTGATGCAGAGCGGCGCGAAGCGGCTGACGGACTTCCTCGACGAGATCGGCGTGCTGCGGGGCGTCGGCCGCCGGCTGTGGCGCAGCTCGGGCCTCCTGGCCTGACGCCGCACACCCGGGCCGCCCCGCCCGGAACGGGCCCTCTCCCACACGGGGCGGCCCCCCGCACGGGACGGGCCCCCGTGCCACCGGGCCCGGTCGTCGTGCGCGGTGGCCCGTTACGCTGCCTGGCATGACGGTTCCGGCGTATCGACGCATGAGCGTGGAGGCGCGGCGCTCACAGCTGATCCTCAGCGCGCTCGGCCTCTTCGCGCGGCGCGCTCCGGAGGACGTGTCCCTGGACGACGTGGCGACCGCGGCGGGGGTCTCGCGCCCCCTCGTCTACCGGTATTTCCCCGGCGGCAAGCAGCAGCTGTACGAGACGGCGTTGCGCGCTGCGGCGGACGCGCTGGAGGAGCGGTTCGCGGAGCCGACGACGGGCTCGCTCACGTGCCGGCTCGGGCACGCCCTCGACCGCTACCTGTCGTTCGTGGACGAGCACGACGCCGGGTTCACGGCGCTGCTGCGCGGAGGCAGCGTGGTGGGCACGTCGCGGACGTCGGCGATCGTCGACGAGGTGCGGCGGGCGGCCGCCGACGAGATCCTGACGCACCTCGCCGTGCCGGAGCCGGGTCTGCGGTTGCGGATGACGGTGCGGACCTGGATCTCCGCGGTGGAGGCCGCTTCGCTGATCTGGCTGGACGAGGGCAAGCAGCCGGGGCTGGACGAGCTGCGTGACGGGTTGCTGGACCACTTCGTCGCCGCGCTGGTCGCGACGGCCTCGCGGGACGCGCAGACCGCCGACACTCTGCGGGCCGCCCTGGCCCTGGAACGCGCTGACGGCCCGGTGGGCGACATGGCCCGCCGGGTGGCTCCGCTGGTGGCGGACGCCGCCCACCTGCTCTGACGGGTCCGGCCGGCCGCGGGGGCGTGGCGGCACCGCGAAGGCCGGAGCTGTGAGACTGGCGGGGTGAGAAGCGAAGAGACCCTTTTTGTCGGCGGCCCCATGGACGGGCGCACCCTGCCGGTGCTGCTGGGGCCGACGGGCCGGCCGCCGAAGCGGTACGAGATCCCCGTCCCGGACGCGGACGGCGGCCCGCCGCTGGTCCACGTCTACCTGCTGGAGGCGGCCGGGGTGAACCGGCTGGGGCTGCCGCGAGGGTGGAAGTACGTGCACGCGCCGGAGGAGCCGCCGGGCGGCGGTCTCAAGTGGCCGTGGCGCAGGCAGCGCTGAGCGGGCAGCCGGCCGAGGGGCGGGGAGTGACGAATACTCCAGGGGTGTCTTGGTATGGACCATTGACAGGGTTGGTCTAGTCCTATTCACTGCCTGTGAGGGGCTGCCCGCTCCGTCCGCGCCTCCCACTTCCGCTCGGCCCTTCCCCGCGGGCGGCCCCCGCCCGTCACACGGGCACGGCTGGTGGCGCGGCTCGCCGCCGGGACGCCGCCGACGACCACCACCACGGGCATCGACGGACGCCCGCACCAACGCCTGCCCCCCGAGTCCGGGGAGAGCGTGCCCGGGGGGCAGGCCCCACCACGTCGGCGGCGCCGGGCGCCGACGGCGGTCGGTCGCGCACACCTGGCGGTCCGTCACCAGGCGGCGCGCCGAACGATTCCCGGCGCTCCCCCATCGGGTGACGTTGTTGGGCGAGATCGCCCAACAACACTCGGACAATACGACCGCCGGTGGCACGCTTCCTGCGACCACAGGAGGTGATCGCAGTGCCGGAGAAACCGGACAGGGTGTCAGGGGCACCGCGCGGGCAGGCCTGGGGGCTGCGCACCGCCGGACGGTCGGTGGGGCTGGTGACGGCGGCGACGCTGGTGCTGCTGGCGGCCCCGGTCTCCCCCGCCGGACCGGTGACGCCGGTCGCCGCCGCACCGGCCGACCGGCCGGTGAGTGAACTGCTCACCGAGTTGCGGACCCTCTACCGGCAGGCCGGAGCCGCGACGCAGGCCTACAACGCCGCGGACACGAAGCTGCGGCAGCAGCGCGCCGAGGTCGCCCGGCTGACGAAGCGGCTGTCCGGTGCCCGCTCCCGGCTGGACGCCGAACGGGCCAAGGCCGGCCGGCTCGCCCGCCGGCAGTACCGGGGCGACACCGACGGCCTCACCCCCTACCTGAAGCTGCTGCTGAGCAGGGACCCGGAGAAGGCCCTCGCCCACGGACACCTGCTCAACCGGATCGCCGACGAACAGGCGCTGGTATTGCGGCGGTTGACCGGCGGAGAGCGGCGTCTGGACCGCTCGACGGCGGCGGCTCGCCGGGCCCTGGACCGGCAGCGCCGACTCGCGGAGCGCCGACAGAGCAGGCAGGAGCAGGTGCGGGAGCGGATGGACGCGGTGGCGGAGCTGCTGGCGTCGCTGAGCGAGCGCGACCTGGCCCGGCTGCGGGCGCTGGAGCAGGAGGAGACGGCCGACTCGCAGCGCAGGCTGCTCTCCTCCGGCGCACTGGGCGCCGACGACGACGCCCGCGCGCCCTCACCGGAGGGTGAGCGAGCGGTCCGGTACGCGCTGGACCAGATCGGCAAGCCGTATCGGTGGGGCGCCGAGGGGCCGAGGGCCTTCGACTGCTCCGGGCTCACCGAACGGGCCTGGGACCGGGCGGGCCGGGACCTGCCGCGCACCAGCCAGGAGCAGTGGCGCAGCCTGCGGCGGGTGCCGCTGCGGCAGGTTCGGCCCGGCGACCTCGTCGTCTACTTCGAGGACGCCACCCACGTGGGCATGTACCTGGGCGGCGGGCAGGTGGTGCACGCACCGCGTCCGGGCGCCCGGGTGAAGGTCTCACCCGTCGCCGCCAACCCGGTGCTGGGAGCGGTCCGTCCCGACCCGGCGGCGCCACCGCTGCCGCGCTGGACCCGGCCGGCACTTCCCGCAGGCGCGCTGAACGGCGACGACACGGGCTACTCGGCCTCGTCGGCGCCCTGAAGCACGCCTGGGCACTCCGAGCACGCCTCGCCGCCCCCCTCAGCGCCCTGAGTCACGTCCCCGGCGCCCACGGCGCCACCCCACGGACCCAGAGGCGGGCCCGTGGGGCGGCGTCGGCGGGACGGGCTGCCGCGGCTGAGCCGTCGGGCAGGGAGTCAGGCGGAGACCTCGGCGAGGTAGGCGGCGGCCAACTCCGGTTCGTAGAACCACTGCTCGAAGTCGGCGGGGTTGTTGAAGCCGTTGGCGAACCGGTCCGCCACCGGCTGCAACTGCGTACCGGCACCGATGAGGTTGAGCACGTGCTCGGGCGGCGGGGCCAGCATCGTGTTGGTCCACTTGGTGACGTGCTGGGCGGTGTTCCAGTATCCGTCGAAGGTGGCCTGCATCCACTCCTCGTCGAAGGGCCGGTCACCACGTTCGAGAATGGACGCCAGGTACGAAGCGGCGCACTTCGAGGCGGAGTTGGAGCCCTGGCCGGTGATCGGGTCGTTGGCGACGACGACGTCGGCCACCCCGAGCACCGCGCCGCCGCCGGGCAGCCGGCCGATCGGCTTGCGCACGGTCGGGGCGTAGCGACCGGCGAGGGTGGCGTTGGCGTCGGTCAGTTCCACGTTGGTGGCCCGCGCGTACTCCCAGGGCGTGAACCTCTCCATCAGTTCCAGCGTCCGGGTGAGGTGCTCGGCGGGGTCCTTGATGTCGCGGAACACGTCGAGCGGTCCGCCGGGCACGCCCTCCCAGAAGAGGATGTCGCAGCGGCCGGACGTGGTGAGGCTCGGCATCACGAAGAGTTCACCGACGCCCGGCACCAGGTTGCAGCGGACCGCCTCGGTGTCCGGGTGTTCGGGGCGCGGGCCGAGGCCGTGCACGTAGGAGACGGCGAGCGCGCGCTGCGGGGTGTCGTACGGGGAGCGGGCGGCGTCGCGGTCGAACATGGAGACCAGTTCGCCCTTGCCGGCGGAGACCAGCACCAGGTCGTAGGTGCGGGCGAAGAAGTCCAGGTCGGAGACGGCCGCGCCGTGGATGACGAGCTGCCCGCCGCGCTGGGCGAAGGTCTCCATCCAGCCGGCCATCTTGACCCGCTGGTCGACGGACTGGGCGAAACCGTCGAGGTCGCCCAGCCAGTCGACGGCGCGGCTGCTGTCCGGCGCGGCGACGGAGACGCCGAGGCCCTCGATGCGCGGGGCCTGGTTCTCCCAGAAGTTGATCTGGAGGTCGCGCTCGTGCTGGAGCGCGGTGTGGAACATGCACTGGGTCGACATGACCCGGCCGCCGCGGATCTCGTCCGCGGTCCGGTTGGACATCACGGTGACCTCGTAGCCGTGCGACTGCAGGCCGAGGGCGAGTTGGAGCCCGGACTGGCCGGCTCCGACGATGAGTATCTTCCGCATGGCGGTCCTTCTCCTTGGGGCTGTGTCAGGCGGGTCGCGGTGGCGGCGGGGCTGTCACGCCGGGGTGAGTTCCACCGCGTGTCCGACCAGGACGAGCAGCGCGTCGACGACGGTCGCCCGCTTCCGGGCGTCGATGACGACCACCGGCACCCGTTCCGGGACGGACAGCGCCTCACGGACGTCCTCCGCCTCGTAGGCGGGTGTGCCCTCGAAGTGGTTGACGGCCACGACGTAGGGCAGGCCGCAGCTCTCGAAGTAGTCCAGGGCCGGGAAGCAGTCCTCCAGGCGGCGGGTGTCGGCCATCACGACGGCACCGATCGCGCCGCGCACCAGGTCGTCCCACATGAACCAGAACCGCTGCTGACCGGGGGTGCCGAAGAGGTAGAGGACGAGGTCGGCGTCGAGCGTGATCCGCCCGAAGTCCATGGCGACCGTGGTCGTCGTCTTCTCCGGTGTGGCGGCGAGGTCGTCCGTGTCCTCGCTGGCCTGGGTCATGAGCGCCTCGGTCGTCAGCGGCTCGATCTCCGAGACCGCGCCGACGAAGGTCGTCTTGCCGACACCGAAGCCGCCCGCCACCACGATCTTCGTCGCGATGGGGGCACGGCCGGTGTCCTTCTGCCACTCCTTGAGCGGTTCCGTGTCAGAGTCTGCGAAGTCCACCCAGCACCCTTTCCAACAGTGCGCGGTCGGGACGTCCGGCCGTCTCCCGACCGGTTCCGTACACGCGGATGCGTCCCTGGTCGGCGAGGTCGCTGAGCAGCACCCGCACCACGCCGAGCGGCATGCGCAGCAGGGCGGCGATCTCCGCGACGGAACGCATCCGGCGGCACAGTTCGATGATGGCCCGCATCTCCGGCATGACCCGGTCGCGCAGGCAGGCGCCCCCGTAGGGGAGTTCGCGTCGTTCGGCGGGTCCGGCGAGTGCCGGCGGTTCGACGGCCGCGACGAAGGTCTCCACCAGCAGCACGTGCCCGAAGCGGGTGCGTCCGCCGGTGAGCGAGTACGGGCGGACCCGCGCGGGTTTGCGGTCCGCCCCCGTACGGGAGGGCAAGGGAGGGTGCGAGGTCACTGGTCCAGCTCCATCGACTTGCGCAGCTCGCTGCGGAGTTCGGGTGTGAGGGCGTGGCCGGCCCGGCCGACGAAGAGCGCCATGTGGTAGCCGACGACGCTCATGTCGCAGTCCGGGGTGGCGTGCACGCCGAGCAACGAGCCGTCGCTGATCGCCATGACGAAGACCGACCCCTCTTCCATGCTGATCACGGTCTGCTTGACCGGGCCGCCGTCCATCAGCTTGGCGGCGCCCACGGTGAGCGAGCCCAGACCCGAGACGATCGTCGCGAGGTCGGCGCTGGAGCCCCTGGGGCCGCTGCTCAGCGGTTTCGGCTCGCCGCCCTGTGCCGGGTCGGAGGAGAGCAGCAGCAGGCCGTCCGAGGAGATCACGGCGACGGATCTGACGCCGGGCACCTCCTCGACCAGGTTGGCCAGCAGCCAGCGCAGGTTCTTCGCCTCGCTGCTGGGTGTGTGCGCGGTGGTGGACGCGTTCACTGACGTGCCTCCTCGACGGTCCCGCCGTTGTCGTCCGCCCCCGGTTTGTCCTGCTCTTCGCCGTGCTGGTGGTGCTCGTTCTCGTGCTGGTCGTGCTCGTCCAGCACGGCGTGCCGGTTCTCGTGCTGCCGGCCGGGCTGGTCGGACTCGCCGGGCGGGTCGGGCTGGTCGGGCTGGTCGGGCTGGCGCTGCTCGCCGTCCGGGTGCCGCCGGCCTTCGTCGCCGTTCGGCCGGGGCGGCCGGTGGTTCTCGTCGCGGGGGCCGGGGGCGTTGTCGGCACCCAGTTGGGCCGCCACGTCCCGGTGGCCGTCCCGCGCTCCCTGCTGGAAGCCGCCGAGCCGCTTGCGGAGCTCCTCCG
>NZ_BAAHCA010000132.1:0-8538 GCF_054776295.1 Streptomyces sparsus | reverse complement strand
GGAGCGCGTCGCTCGCGGCCGGTCGGTGCCGCCGCGGAGTTCAGTCGGTACCGCGGAGCTCCGCCAGCACGGCGTCCGTGAACGGCGGCCAGGCGTCCACGGCCCAGGGGCCGAAGTCCCGGTCGGCCAGCGCGACGCAGGCCGCGCCCGCCCGGGGATCCACCCACAGGAACGTTCCGGCCTGCCCGAAATGGCCGAACGTGTCAGGCGAGGACGACTCGCCCGTCCAGTGCGGCGACTTGCCGTTCCGGAGCTCGAAGCCCAGCCCCCAGTCGTTGGGGTCCTGGTGGCCGTAGCCGGGCAGTACACCCTTCACACCGGGGAACGCCACGGAGGTGGCCGTGGCCAGGGTCTGCGCCGAGACCAGCCGAGGATCCTGGAGCTCCGCGGCGAACCGCACCAGGTCGAAGAGCGTCGAGGTGCCGTCCTTGGCGGGTGAGCCGTCCAGTTCGGTGGCGGTCATGCCCAGCGGAACCAGCACGGCCTGGCGCAGGTACTCGGCGAACGGGATGTCGGTGGCCTTCTCCAGGTGATCACCCAGCACCTCAAAACCGGCGTTGGAGTAGAGCCGCCGGGTCCCGGGCTCGGACATCGTGCGGTGCTCGTCGAACGCCAGGCCGGACGTGTGCGCCAGCAGGTGCCGCACGGTGGACCCGGGCGGCCCCGCGGGCTCGTCCAGCTCCAACGCGCCTTCCTCGAGGGCGACCAGCACCGCGTAGGCGGCCAGGGGCTTCGTCACCGAGGCGAGGGCGAACCGCTGGTCTCCCACGCCGTGGTGGCCGATCGTGCGGCCGTCGGCCGCCACCACGGCAGCGGCGGCACGGGGAACCGGCCAGTTGTCGATCATCCGCAGGCTGTCCATGCCCCGAGCGTAACGCGACCGTCACCATGGCCTTGCTTGGAGTGCACTCCAACCCCATAGCGTTGGGGGTCATGACCGTGACGGAGCCCAAGACGGAGCCCAAGACGGGGTGCCGGCCCGAGTGCCGGGCGGTGTGCCAGGGGGAGCGGCCGGTGGATGCCGGGGCGGAGCACGCCCCGGCGGACCGGTGTGTGGTCACCCGCCTGACACACCCCCGGCCGGAAGGTGAGGACCACTACACCATCAGCGAGGTAGCCGCCTGGACGGGTCTGAGCGCCCACACCCTGCGCTGGTACGAACGCATCGGTCTGATGCCGCACATCGACCGGTCGCACACCGGCCAGCGCCGCTTCACCAACCGGGACCTCGACTGGCTGTCGCTGGTGGCCAAGCTGCGGCTCACCGGCATGCCGGTGGCGGACATGGTGCGCTACGCGGAGCTGGTCCGGGAGGGCGAGCACACCTTCGCCGAGCGCCGGGAGCTGCTGGTCGCCACCCGGAAGGACGTGCTGCACCGCATCGCCGAACTGCGGGACACACTCTCGGTGCTCGACTTCAAGATCGGCTTCTACGCGGAAGCGGACCGGCTGCCGGAGAGCGGCTGACCGTCGACCCAGCCGGATCGGCTCACCCCGCGGACGCCGGTGCCCCCGGGGACGCCAGAGTCCCCGCGGACGCGGGTGTCCCCGGGGCTCGCGGTGCTCCGGGGGCCCGCCCTCGCGGTCCGGGGGGCTTGGCGATTGGGGGCCGGCGATCCGGGGCCCTCGCCGCGGTGCGGTGGCTTGGCGGTGCGGTGGCTTGGGGACTCAAGGGGCTCGGGGGTTGCCGGGGTCGGGGGCCGGTGCGGCTGGGGGCTTGTCACAGTTCCGCGAGCAGCTCGGCCTTCTTGGCGGAGAACTCGTCGTCGGTCAGCAGACCCGCCTCGTGCAGCTCGCCGAGGTGCCGTATGCGTTCGGCTATGTCCCCGGGATCGGCGCGCCCCGGCCGACTGCCCACCGAGCGCCCGGCACCGACAGCCGTGGACGGCTCCAGCACGGCGGCCGGCTCGCAGTCGCGGACGGCTGCGAGCACCGCCGCGGCGAGCGGCAGCGACTCGTGCACCAGGCCGTAACCGAGCCCGAAGACCACCGTTGCCGGGTCCTGGTCCGGTTCGCCCGGCTGCTGCTCGTGTCCGTCCGGGCCTCTCGGCAGCAGCCGCAGGTGACCGCCGAGCACGTCGGGGGAGCGCCACTCCACACCCGCCAGCTCACTCACGGGAAAACGCTGGTCACCGGCCTTCCACTTCGCGGAGGAGGCGCCCGTCCAGAACCAGCGGAAGACCACCGACGTGCCGTCGAACATCGCCTTGCCGTCGTACGCCTTGAACTGGAGCGGCGCCTCGGGGGCAGGCACCAGGTAGGAGTCGGCGGGCTCGTCGGCACGTGGGCCGAGCACGCCGCGCAGTTCCGTCGCGTAGTACTCGGCGAGGGACTCCTTGGCGGCCGGCAGTAGCAGCCGGTACGGGTCGTTGCTCTCCTTCAGCTGCCCGTCCGCGACGTCGAGCAGCGGGTCCGCGCCCTTACGCGGCACCGCCCTCAACGCCACGGTTCCCTTGCGGGGGCCGGGCGACAGCTCCACATGGCTCATCGCTTCGTAGGGGACGCGTCGCTCGCGGAGCACATGGAACAGCTTCGGCGTGCGAATTCCCCGTTCGTAGCGGATGAGCACGGAGTCGGCGTCGAACTCCCAGGTGGAGTGAATTCCGGCCAGTACGTCACCCATGCGGCTCATCGTAAGCGGCGGTCGCCCGCCCGTCCCCCCTTGGTTTGCTACGCGCGTCACAGACGTGTGGTGGAGCTGTAGTCGCCGGTCCCGATCGCTGCCAGGTTCCGCAGGCTGCCCGAGCCCGGGACGAAGTACCCGGTGTGGCCCGAGGCGCCCTCGGTGGCCAGTCGTCGGGCGCCGAAAGCCGGTGACATCGGGTCGGCGCCGTGGCCCAGGCCGCCGAAGTCCAGGTGCGGAACGTCCGCGATCCAGTCGTGCTCCGCCTGCATCGCCCACACCCTCGCCTCGGTACCCAGGTCGGCTGCCTCGTCGGCCCGCATGCCGGGGCTCCCGGCGACCGCGATGTCGGTCACCCGCGCCGGGGCGTCCTTCCCGGCCACGCCGCAGACCACCGAGCCGTAGCTGTGACACATCAGTGCCACGGTGGCCGTCGCGGGCAGCGCCCGGACCAGCGCGTTGAGCCGCAGGGCGCCCCGTTCGGCCAGTTCGCCGGTGGCGGCGTCCACCCCGACGCCGCGCGGTGCGGCGTAGTCGGCCCAGGCGATCGTCGCACTGGGCAGCTTCGGACTCGCCGTGTGCATGCGCCGGTGCAGGGCCTTCGCCATGCCCACCGGAGCGGAGTACCTGAGCTGGGTCCGCTCGAAGCTGAGCAGCTCCGTTCCGACTCCGGGCACCACCACGGAGACCCGGCGGGCCTTGGCCAGGTCGCCGAAGACCTCCGCCGCCCGACCTCGGCCGGAGGGGTCGAAGGCGAGGATCTGGCGGCCGGTGCGGAGCATCGAGACGAAGCGGTTCATGCGGCGCCCGGCCTCGTGCCGTCCGGCTTCGGTCAACCGCTCGTCGCCCTTCCTGGCCCGTTCGACGCCCACCGCCTGGGCCAGTGCGAGGCGGTTGGCCCGGTAGCGCACGGGCAGCGGAACGCCGTTGAGATTGCCGACGACCAGGGGATGTCGCTCTGCGAGTTGCCGCTGCCGGCGGGTGTCCAGGGTGCGGAAGAAGCGACCGATGACGTGCGGTGCGGCGTCGACCGAGGGCAGTGCGCGGCTGTTCAGCGTCGCTTCCTGCCAGGCGGCGAGCGCGGCGGCCCGGGGCCCGGCCGGTCGGCCATGCCTGTGGTTGCCGGCAGTCCACCCCGTGGTGGCCAGCAGTACGAGGACCACCGCCAGGGCGAACATCACGCGCCAGACGGTGGAGCCGGTCAGGTCGGTCTCGGACAGACCGGTGCCGGGCAGGGGGTTTGTGAGGTCGGACAAGGATTTCACTGGGGACACACCTTAGGAGACGCCGGCCGCCCCACGGACGGAGCGTGACGCCTCTCACTTTTTTCGCCGATTGAAGTCCGCGGATCTGGACATGGGCGCGAAGGCTGAGCGTCCGGCGCATCAGGCCGGCAACGGCGTCGGCGCGGTGGTGGTTCTCCTGCGGCCCGGGCGGGGGCGTTCAGGTCGCGGCGGACGCTGCTGCCGGTCGGCAGCAGCCGGCCGGGTCAGGGGAGAGGGTGACGCGGGGTGGCGCGGTCGGTCGGTTCGTTCGGGGACTCCCTTTCGGGCTTCCAGTCGGACATGAGCGCGGGTGTCAGCTGCGCGAGGTAGTCCCTGGTACGTCGCCGCGCCCCCTGCACGCTCAAGTCCTCACTCAGTCCCCAGCTGTGCATGGCCACTCGCATCACTCCGGAGAACGCGGCCACCAGCACTCTCGGACGTGGGTCGGCCTCCGGGTCGACGCCGGCGCGGCGCGCGACCGCCTCGGTGAGGCGCTCCTCCAGCTCCATCGAGCGCCGGAGGTTCACCGAGATCAGGGCCGGGGTCGTCTCGATCAGCCGCCACATGCGCAGATGCAACTCCAGCGGCAGGACCTCGGCGATGGCTTCCCCTATGCTCTCCCAGCCCTCCTCCAGCGCGCCCATCAGTGCCGCCATGGGCGGCTCGTGCTCGGGGCGTCCTTCCACGTCGGCCAGGAAGCGCTGCTGGATCATCTCCTGGATGAAGAGGGCGGCGTCCTCCTTGCCCGCGAAGTAGCGGAAGAAGGTGCGCTGGGACACGTCGACTGCTTCGGCGATCTCGTCCACGGTGGTGCGCTCGTAGCCCTGGGAGACGAAGAGTTCGTGCGCGGCACGGATCAGCGCGTCCCGGGTGCGCTGCTTCTTGCGTTCGCGCAGACCGGTCAAACCGGGTCACCTCCAGGTGTGTAAGGCCGCCCCAGCCTAGCTGTGAGCTATCTGACAGCCCCTGTCACAAACATTCGACAGCAAAATGACAGAGGCTGACATTAATCTCGTCCCATGAGTTCTTCCACCACCCCGCTCGCCGACAGCGCACCGGAACCCGCCGTCGCCGAAGCGCGCGGCAAGCTCCGCGGCCACCCATGGGTCACTTTGTTCGCAGTGGCGATTGGCGTCATGATGGTGGCGCTGGACGGCACGATCGTCGCCGTCGCCAACCCGGCCATCCAACGTGATCTCGGCGCGTCGCTGGCCGACGTGCAGTGGATAACCAACGGCTACCTGCTGGCGCTGGCCGTCTCCCTGATCACCGCCGGCAAGCTCGGTGACCGGTTCGGTCACCGCCAGACCTTCCTGGTCGGCGTGGTCGGTTTCGCCGCCGCCTCGGCGGTGATCGGCGTGTCCGGCAGTGTGCCTATGGTCATCGGCTTCCGGGTGGTCCAGGGCCTCTTCGGTGCGCTGCTGATGCCCGCCGCACTCGGCCTGCTGCGGGCCACCTTCCCCGCCGGCAAGCTCAACATGGCGATCGGGATCTGGGGCGCTGTCATCGGTGCCTCCACGGCCGCCGGGCCGATCGTCGGCGGACTGCTCGTCGAGCACGTCAGCTGGCAGTCGGTCTTCTTCATCAACGTGCCGGTCGGCGTGATCGCGGTGGGGCTCGGCCTGGTGATCCTGCTCGACCACCGGCCCGACAACGCGCCGAAGTCCTTCGACCTGCCCGGGATCGCGCTGCTGTCCACCGCGATGTTCTGCCTCATCTGGTCGCTCATCAAGGCTCCCGAGTGGGGCTGGGGCGACACCCGCACCCTGCTCTTCCTGGCGGTCTCGGTGCTCACCTTCGCCGCGTTCGTCGCCTGGGAGCGCAAGGTGGCCGAGCCGCTTCTGCCACTGGGTATGTTCCGCTCGGTCCCGCTGTCCGCGGGCACCGTGCTGATGGTCCTGATGGCCTTCGGATTCATGGGCGGCATCTTCTTCGTCACCTTCTACCTGCAGAACGTGCACGGCATGAGCCCCGTGGACAGCGGGCTGCACCTGCTGCCGCTCACCGCCATGATGATCATCGCCTCGCCGATGGCAGGAGCGATCATCACGCGCGTCGGGCCGCGCGTCCCGCTGGTCGGCGCGATGCTGGTCACCGCCGTGGCGATGTTCGGCATGTCCACCCTGGAGCCGGGCACGGGCACCGCCCAGATGTCCCTGTGGTTCGCGCTCCTGGGCCTGGGCCTCGCGCCCGTCATGGTCGGAGCCACCGAGGTCATCGTCGGCAACGCACCGCTCGAGCACGCCGGTGTCGCCGGCGGTCTCCAGCAGTCGGCCATGCAGGTCGGTGGCAGCCTCGGCACCGCCGTTCTCGGCGCTGTGGTGGCCTCCCGGGTGAGCAGCACGCTGCCGGAGAAGTGGCAGGCCGCCCAACTGCCTCCGCTCGAGGGTGAACAGGGTGAGCGGCTGCGGGCCGCCGCGGAACTCGGAATGGCCCCGCCGGCAACCGAGGGCACCCCGCCCGAGGTGGTGCGGGCCATGTCCGCCGCCGTGCACGACTCCTTCATCTCGGGCATGAGCCTGGCCTTCACCATCGCCGGTGTCGTCGCGCTGCTCGCCGCGGGCGTCGCGATGTTCACCAAGCGGGGCACGGCAGACACGGGACCCGCCGTCCACATCTAGGCGGGACGGCGGCACACGTGGCACCGCTCGCCGGTGGTGCCCGGTGGCGGAGCGTGGACACGGACCCTCCGCCACCGGGCCGGCTGTCCGGACATGGACGGAGGCCGTCAGCCGCGCGGCCGGACTGCCTGAGCCGTGGGAATCGCCTGCGGCGTGGAGACCGAGGACGGGACGGGCCCCACCGAACGGGTACGTGGCCCGGGCCGGGGCCGCGCGTGGCAGGTCTTCTGCGGGCACGCGCGGCGGCCGTCCTCCTCGGTGGCCGGGTGCGCTGCTTCCCCGGTCGGCCTGCGGGTGTGATTCCTGCATGTCCTGCCTCCTCGAGCACTGCGGGAAGGTGCTCCCGCTGGGCGGGAGCACCGGGTGTGATGGATTGGCGCTGAACGTACAGTGCGCGGCGCTCGTGGCCGGGAGACCTGTGGACAACTCGGCAGTTGTGCATAACTCGGCCATCCGTGCAGGTGAACCGGCCGGTCTGCTCTTGGCAGGCCGGCCGGTCGCGCCGAGGCTGGTGCCAGTCG
This sequence comes from Streptomyces sparsus, assembly GCF_054776295.1. NCBI lineage: Bacteria > Bacillati > Actinomycetota > Actinomycetes > Kitasatosporales > Streptomycetaceae > Streptomyces > Streptomyces sparsus. Next base: position 1,508 of record NZ_BAAHCA010000132.1, on the reverse strand, counting down.
GTGCTGAGGGCGCCGGCCTCGGAACCTTCACGGGGGAGTTGTGCACATGCGAAAAATCCCTGCTGCCCTGGTGGCCGTCCTCCTGACGGCACTCACCGCCATCGCGGCACCGCAGGCCTCTTCCGCTCCGGTGGCAGCGCCGGCCGGGGCCACGGCCCCGAGCCCGTTGGCGTACCGCACGCCGATGGTGTCCCGCACGGTCCCGGTGGGGCGGACGCCGCTGGCCGTCCGGCCGCTGTCGGCCGCCCCAGCGCCCGCGCTGGCACGGACGTCCGCCGTCGGCCCGTTGCCGCCTTCGGTCAGGTCCGAGTCCCGCCTGGGACGGTGCGAGGCGGGGCGGGTGTGCCTGTGGCGGTCACGGGACTTCACCGGCCGGCGGTACGCCTACGAGCTGGCGGACGTCACGACGGGCGACTGCGTCAGGCTGCCCACCCCCGCCGGTACTGCCGCGCTCGCCAACCGCACCGGCCGGCCCGTCACCGTCTACCAGAGTCCGGTGTGTGCGGAGACAGGCGAGTTCTCGACCTATCCCTCCGGCAGTTGGGCGCCCGAATCCCCGTACGCGGTCCGTGCCTTCAAGGTGTGGGAGCGGTGATCGACCGAGAGCGCGGCCACCTCGGCTCGCAGCAGACCCACCTCCGCGGTGAGTTGCACGAGCGCGTCGGCCTGGCGCTGGGAGCTGTCGTCGGTCCGGTCGAAGCGTGCGATGAACCAGGCCGCGATGTTGGCCGTCACGGTTCCCAGCAGGGCGATGCCGGAGAGCATCAATCCCACGGCGAGCACCCGCCCGAGACCGGTCGTCGGTGCGAGGTCCCCGTACCCGACGGTGGTCATGGTGGTGAAGGACCACCACACTGCGTCCCCGAGGGTCTGAATGGTCGAGCCCGGAGCGTCGCGCTCGACTTCGAGCACGGCCAACGAGCCGAACATCAGCAAGCCCGCGCAGCTGCCCGCCACGTAGGTGGTGAGTTGCACCTGGGACGCCATCCGCGCTCGTTGACCGACGAGGACAAGAGCCGACACGAGCCGCAGCAGGCGCAGCGGCTGGAGCAGTGGGAGGATCACCGCGAGCAGCGCCAGCGGATGCCTGCGCACGAAGTCCCACCGCTGCTCGGCCAGCGTGAGCCGCACCACGTAGTCGACGCCGAAGGCCAACCACACCGACCACTCGGCCACCGCACACGCGCGTACCAGCAGCGGGTCCACCTCCGCGTCCACGATCGGGATCGCGTAGGCCACCCCGAACACCAGGGCGAGCAGCAGCAGCGGGACCTGCACCCGCTGCTCCCAACGACGCCGCTTCTGGTCGCTGCGTATGTCTCGCATGCAAGGAGTCCCTTCCCCGATCCCGTTCCGCTCCGTCCCGCAGCCGGCGTCCAGCCGGCCACCCCGCCGGCCCTGCCGGTTCGGGATGCACCGCCCCGCCGGCCGACAGCGCGAGCCCCTGCCTCTCCGCGCGTCCCTGTGACGCGCGGAGAACCCGAGAGGCCGCACGGACCGCTGTCGCC
>NZ_BAAHCA010000131.1:0-8547 GCF_054776295.1 Streptomyces sparsus | reverse complement strand
CGGCCACCCGCAACGCGCCGCCCGCGCGGTCCAGCCGCACCACGACGTCACCGGGCGCCGCGTGCTTCACCGCGTTGGTGAGCGACTCCTGGACCAGCCGGTACGCGGCCAGGCCGACCGGGGAAGGCAGCGGCCCGCCCTCGCCGTGCCGGTCGTGGACCACACAACGAAGCCCGCCAGGGGCGCCGTTGGTCCGCGCACGCTCCACGAGGGCGGGCAGCGCGTCCAGGGTGGCGACGGGCGCGGGGGAGCCGCCCGCCCCCGCCTCCCGCAGGATGCCGATCAGGCGCCGCATCTCGGCCAGGCCCTGCACGCTGTTCTCCCGGATCACGTCCAGCGCCCGGCCGGTGGCCGCCTCGTCGTCCAGCGACTGGGCCGCCGTGGCGTGGATCGCTATCGCGGACAGGTGGTTGGCCACCAGGTCGTGCAACTCGCGTGCCACCCGAGCCCGTTCCGCCGTCACCGCCTGCACCCGATCCATCTCGGCCAGCAGCGCGGTCTGTTCGGCCCGCAACGCCGTCCGCTCCGCCCGAAGACGCTCGGCGGCAGCGGTGTCCCGGTGCCCGCGCACCAGCATGCCGGTGGTGGCCGGCGCGACGGTCAGGAAGCCGAAAACCGCCCCCAGCAGGACGGCGGAGGCCTCCTGGAACAGGGCGAGCGCGAGCGCCGTCACCGAGACCGTCGCGAAGACGCTCAGCCGGACGACCGTCCGGGACAGGCGGGCGCTTCCGTACAGCACCGCCGCGTAGACCACGTCCGTGTACAGCAGCAGGGTGGCGAGCAGCGAGCCGGCCCACAGGTCCGCCACCAGCGCCGCCGTCGCGACCAGCACCACCCAGACGTTCGCGGACCGCCGCAGCGTGACCGCGAGGCACATCACGCCCAGGGCCAGCAGCAGCAGCGGCTCGTTCTCGGCGACGTTCCGGCCCTGGCCCTTGGTGTAGAGGTCCATGGCCCACAGGGCCAGGCCGCAGACGAGACCGGCGGCGGCGATGAGCAGGTCGTCGCGGTGCGGGCGGGCCAGACTCAGCGGCATGAACCCATCTCAGCACGTCGGAGCCGCCCCGGCCCCGGCCGGGCGGCGGAGAACACCGGGCGCCGACTACATCGAACGATGCAGTGCCCACTCCTCAGCGGCGACGATGCCGGCGGGCCCCTCCGTGGCGGATGCTGAGGTCCACATGGAGAGGGGTTCCCGTGATCGTCGCTCTGATCATCGCCTGCGAGATCGGCTTCTGGGTGATCCTGGCCGGTGGGCTCGCGCTGCGCTACCTGGCGGGCATGCCCCGGGCGGGGGTCGCCGTGCTGCTGTGCGAGCCGCTGCTCGAAGTGGTGTTGCTGGTCGCCACCGCGCTGGACCTGCGCAACGGCGCCGCACCGGACTGGAAGCACGGCCTGGCCGCCGTCTACATCGGCTTCACCGTCACCTACGGCCACTACCTGATCCGCTGGGCGGACGGCCATTTCGCGCATCGGTTCGCCGGTGGTGCCCCGCCGGTGAAACCGCCGCGTTACGGCATGGCCCGCGCGCTGCACGAGTGGAAGATGTCCGCCCGCACGATAGGCGCGGCCGCGATAGCCGCCGGTCTGCTCCAGGCCGCCATCTGGTACGTCGGGGAGGACGGAAGCACCGCGTCGCTGGTCGCCTGGCAGCAGCGCATGGGCTTCGTCGTCGTGATCGCGCTGATCATCGCCGCCAGTTACACCATCTGGCCCAAGCGGCAACCGTCCGGTGAGGCCCACCCCGACGGCGAGGAGCCGATACGGGCCTCGGACGGCGGCAGCGGCGGCCGGGAGCGGCTGCACGGGTGAAAGGGGGAGGGGCGAGGGAGAGGGGGCGTAGGTGAGGAGGTGGACACGCCCGCGGGGGAGACGGCTCGGCGCCAAGCCGGGAGGCGCGGTGCCGCGGGCCCCGGGCTCCGTCACTCGCGCGGCGTGAGGCCTACCCGTTCCCGTGCCCGGTGTTGCCTTCCGGCGTCCGGCAGAGCTGGTGGCGCAGGGTCTCGAACACCCACTGCTCCCACTGCGCGGCGGACCAGCCGCGTCTGCGCACGAACAGCAGGTAGAGCTCGGTGCTGAGCAGCCCGTAGAGCACGTCGGCGGCCTGTACCGCCGACACTCCAGGGCGGGCGTCCGGTTTCGTCGCCAGGCTTTCCGCGGCGGAGAGCTGGAGTGCGTAGCGGGGGTCGTGGTCGGGTCGGACCATCGAAGCGACCGCCGGATCGGTCGCCATCGCGGCGTGCAGCATCCGGGCCAGCGGGGCGACGCGTTCCAGGATCTGCCGGGTCCCGCGCACATGCGCCCGCAGCTGCGCCTCGGCGGTCGGCGCGGCCAGTGCCGCACGGAACCAGGGGCGGTCCGCCGTGGTCACGGGCTCCTGGTCGCCGGTGAGGGCGAGGTCGATCAGGCCCTTCAGCAGCGCACGCTTGCCGGAGAAAGCGAGGTGGACCGCCTGCAGCGTGACCCCGGCCCGATCCGCGACCTGCTGGAGTGACGTCGCGTCGTAGCCCTGCCGGACGAACAGCTCCCGGGCGGCTTCCAGGATGCGCTGCCTCCGGCGCACCCGCTCGTCCCGGCTGTCCGTCACCTCTTCGGTGCCCATGTCCGGAGCGTAGCCCCGGAAGGGCGACACCACAGCGCACGGGAGAGCGGCCCCATCCACTGTCAACCCTCCGTTGACAGCGGGGGACTGTCAACCTAGGGTTGCCTCATGGTGAATCCCGCTGGACCCTCGCACCCAGTACGTCTCGACGACCTGATCGACGCCATCAAGAAGGTCAACTCCGACGCCCTCGACCAGCTCTCCGACGCCGTCATCGCCGCCGACCACCTGGGTGACGTGGCGGACCATCTCATCGGTCACTTCGTGGACCAGGCGCGCCGCTCGGGCGCGTCCTGGACGGACATCGGCCGGAGCATGGGCGTCACCAGGCAGGCCGCCCAGAAGCGCTTCGTGCCCAAGGACCCCAAGGAACCGAACGACCTCGACCCCAGCCAGGGGTTCAGCCGGTTCACCCCGCGGGCCAGGAACGTCGTCATGGCCGCCCACAACGAGGCACGGGAGGCCGGCAACGTCACCATCCGCCCCGAGCACCTGGTGCTGGGCCTGCTCAGCGAGCCCGAGGGCATCGCCGCCCGAGCACTGCTGGCCCAGGGGGTCGCCGCCGACGCCGTTCGACGGGCCGCGAGTGCGGTGCTCCCGGCCGCCTCGCAGGAGGCACCCGACCTGGTGCCGTACGACGCGGCCGCCCGCAAGGTCCTGGAGCTCACCTTCCGGGAGGCCCTGCGGCTGGGGCACAACTACGTCGGAACGGAGCACCTGCTGCTCGCCCTGCTGGAGTGGGAGGACGGTACCGGGGTGCTCACCGGCCTCGGCGTCGACAAGCCCGCCACGGAGGCGGAGGTCGCCACCGCCCTCGCCGCACACACCGCCGCCGCGCAACAGGACTGACCTGCTGCCGTTCGCCGGACGCCGCGCCGGGCGGTGCGCCCGCTGCGGCCGGGGTGCCGGATGCACGGTCGTCCGGCCGCTGCCGTTCGCGCGGAGGTCGCCGCTCGCCCGGCCGTCAGTCGATGAGGGAGGAGGGGGCGGCGGTGAGCGGGCCGCCCGCTTCACCGGTGTTCACCACGCCGCTCGGTTCGACGAGCAGCGCGGTGACCTCCGACTCCGCCTTCGGACAGTGCTCGACGCCACGGGGGACCGTGTACATCTCGCGCGGCCCGAGCACCACGTCACCGTCCCGCAACTGGATGGTGAGGGTGCCGTCGAGCACGATGAACACCTCGTCGGTGTCCTCATGGGTGTGCCAGACGAACTCGCCCTCGATCCGGACCAGCTTGATCTCGTAGTCGTTGAGCCTGCCGACGACCTTGGGTGACCACTGTTCGGAGAACAGCTTCAGCGCGTCGTCGAAGTTGACCTTGCCCGGGGTGCGCATCTCCCCATCGTCGTGCACACGACGCCCACCGGACAAGGCGTGCCCGCCGGGGACGCGGTGGTTTCCTGGTGCCGGCCGCCCGGCGGTGGACGTCAGGCGCGGGTCAGGGTCGCGGCGCCGAAGGACACGTCGAACCGGTCGCACCAGATGCTCACGCTGGAGTACGCGTCCAGGTCGGCGTCGGACGGCAGGGCGTAGTTCTGGCTGCCCTTGTTGCCCTTGAGCTCACCCAGGTCGAGGTAGGCCCCGTCATCGAAGACACCCCAGCCGTCCCGCCCCGGCTTGACCTCCGCGTCGGTGACCCACACCTTCAGATCGGGGCCGTTGCTGGTGTCGAGGTTCTCGATCCGCAGCACCTGCGACCCGTCGGGCAGTTCCACGATCCGCACGCTGCCGGTGGTGGCGTGCTCATGGGTGATGAAGTCACCCGTGGCGAGCGTCGTCGGGCCTGCCGGGGTCGGCGGCTGCTCGGAGCCGTCGGTCCCGTCGGCCCCCTCGGCGGCGCTCGGGGCGTCGGACTGCTGGGCGGAGGGTGCCGAGCCGGGCAGGGCCTCGTCCACGGTCCGGTCCGTCCACAGCCTCCACGGCTGGAACAGGTAGAGGCCTATCGCCACGCACACCAGTCCGACCGCCAGGACCCCAAGAATCATCGGCTTCCGCCGCCGGTTCGCGTGCTGCATCGCTCTCCTCCGCCTTACCGTGTCCGGGTGCACGGCATTACACCCCGGCGGCGGTCCCCGCGTCCCGGCTGAACGGCCCGGACGGTCTTACGATTCCCTGACGTCACCCGCGCCCGGCCGTCACCGGGTCAACGGCGGGCCGCCACCGGGTCACCGCAACGACGGGCACCGGCTCAACGCCCGGCCGTCACCGGGCCGTCGTCCGTACGGGCTCACCTGCGCGACGGACCGGAGGCGTCACCGCTCGCCGCCCGGCACCCAGAGCACGTCGCCGACCTCGCGGTTCGCACTGCGCGCCAGGATGAACAGCAGGTCCGAGAGCCGGTTCAGATATGTCGCGGTGAGCGCGTTCATCGTCTCGCCGTGCTCCTCCAGCGCCGCCCAGGTGGACCGCTCGGCGCGCCGGACGATCGTGCAGGCCTGGTGGAGCAGGGCGGCCGCGGGGGTGCCGCCGGGGAGGATGAAGCTGCGCAGCTTCTCCAGCTCGGCGTTGAACCTGTCGCAGTCTGCCTCCAACTTGTCGACGTAGCCCTGCTCCACCCGCAGCGGCGGGTACTCGGGGTCCTCCACCACCGGCGTGCAGAGGTCGGCGCCGACGTCGAAGAGGTCGTTCTGCACCCGGGTGAGGACCTTGGCGATCTCCTCCGGCAGGTCGCCGAGCGACAGGGCGACGCCGATGGCGGCGTTCGCCTCGTTGGCGTCGGCGTACGCGGAGATCCGCACGTCCGTCTTGGCGGTGCGGCTCATGTCGCCGAGCGCGGTGGTGCCGGTGTCGCCGGTTCGTGTGTAGATGCGCGTCAGATTGACCATGGGCCGAGCCTAACCGGGCCGCACGGCCCCGGACGGGCTGCCGGCCACGCCCGGGGCCGTCGGCGGTGACCGGTCCGGGAGGGGTGGACTCGCAGCCCATCGGGGCTCGAGCGGCCGGGGCTATCGTGGCGGTATGTCCGCCCCCGAGCTGGTCCGCATCGTGTCCCGCGACTCCCCGATGGCCCTGGCGCAGGTCGAGCGGGTGCGCGCCGAACTGGCCGCGCACCACCCGGGCACCACGACCGTGGTGGTCCCGGTGAAGACCACCGGTGACGTCTGGATGGGGGCGCTCTCGGCGGTGGAGGGGAAAGGCGCCTTCACCAAGGAGGTCGACGCGGCGCTGCTGAGCGGGGCGGCGGACCTCGCGGTGCACTGTGTGAAGGACGTTCCCGCGGACCGCCCGCTGCCGCAGGGCACGACGTTCGCCGCATTCCTGGAGCGGGACGACATCCGGGACGCGTTCGTCCACGTCGAGGGGCGCACCCTCGACCAGTTGCCGGCGGGGGCCCGGATCGGCACCTCGTCGGTGCGCCGGGTCGCGCAGCTCGCCGCCTCGCACCCGCACCTGACCTGCGTGCCGTTCCGCGGCAACGCCAACCGACGTCTGGCGAAACTCGCCGCGGGAGAGGTCGACGGCATCCTGCTGGCCGTGTCCGGGCTGGAACGCATCGGGCGCCGCGACGTCATCACCGAGATCCTCCCGGCCGAGACGATGTGCCCGCCCATCGGCGCGGGAGTGCTGGCCCTCCAGTGCCGGGAGTCCGACACCGAGCTGATAGACGCCGTGTCCGAGCTGAACGACCCGGCCACCTACCGTGAGACGACCGCCGAGCGCATGTTCCTGCACGTGCTCCAGGGGCACTGCAACAGCCCGATCGCCGGCTACGCCCGCACCACCGGCGACGGCGAACTCAGCCTGCGGGGTTGTGTGTTCACCGCGGACGGCAAGACGGTACTGGACGCGACGGAGACGGCCGGCGCGTTGACACCGGCCGATCTGGGCGCGTCCGTCGCCCTCACCCTGCTCCGCCGGGGAGCACGCGAACTCATCGACGCCATCCCGCACTGAGGCCAGGCCTGCACCGGGACGACCCGCCGCGAGGCGACCCGCGACGTGGCCTCACGTCCGGACCGCGCCGGCCGCGTCGGACGACCGAGTGTGCCGGTACGGGACCGTGGGGGGTACGTGCTGCGGGCGCGCCTGTCTCAACAGGCGGGTTTTCTTGTCGCACCTCGTGAGGAGAGCCGCGTGGGAGGAGCCCGGCGTCCTACGGTGCGGTGGCGGTGAACGCCCAGCCGTCCCGTGGCCGGGCGTCCGCGGCAGCCGGGTCTGCCGGGCCCGTGTGCGGCCCGGCCCGCGTCACGTCGCGCGGCCCGGCTGCCGCGGTCGGCACCGCCCCACTCTGGAGGTAGTGATGCGCACGACAGTGGTCATCGCACTGGCAGCCGTCGGCATGGTGCTCTCGCTGACGGTCGGTGGCGCCCTGGCATCGGCCGGCCAGACGGAACCGGACACCGGGGCGCGCACCGCCGCGGGCGGCTTCGACAGGGAGATCGACCCGGAACCGGACGCCCGCTTCGGCCCGCGGCAGCTCAACGCGGCGCAGGCCGCGGACATCGTCACCGCCCGCTTCACGGGGGCGCGGGTCGTCAAGGTCGAACTGGGTAAGGACGACAAGCGTCCCGTCTGGGAGGTCGAGGCGCAGCGTGCCGGTGACGCCTTCACGGTGGACGTGGACGCCACCGACGGCCGCGTCCACCGCCAGGCCGACCCCGACGGGTGCCATCACGGGCTTCGGGCCCTGACCTGCCGCTGACGGACGAAGGTCGCGCCGTCCGGAACCTGGAGGTCACTCAGCGGGGGCGGGTGAACGAAGGTCGGTGTCCAGCGTGCGGATCAACTCGGCAACCCGTCCACCGCCACTCGGCGCCAGGGGGTAGCGTTTGAGCACGTCAACGACATCTGTTGTCGCACGGCGCACCGACCGCTCAAGGTGTTGGGCAGCAACGCCCCGATCGTCGCCGACGGCGAGTTCGGCCGCTCTGGCCGCGTGGGCGGCTGCTCCGAGAATGTGCTTGACCTGGGTGGCCTTGGCCAGCGGGTGCAGGTAGGCGGAGGCTGCTGCGGACATCGCCGCCCACGCTGCCTCGCGGGCGGCCGCGGTGTCCGTGTTCTTGGCCGCCTTGAGTGACGCCGACGCCGTGTCGCGCAGAGATTTCCCGCGTTCGCCGCCCCGAGCGAACGCCCACGCGGCGCCGATGGCGTGTCGAGGGCGCGAGTCGTCCGGCTGATCGGCTTCGAAGACCTCAAGCACCGTCTCCGCACACGCCGCGGCGAACCTGGTGACCTCACGAAGATCCTGCGTGCTCAGAACGATCCCGTCGGTGTCCCCTGTCATGCCTGCATCTTCCTCGATCGCGCGGGACAGTGCGCGATCATCCGGTGGTGTGGCTCGCCTTCTCCCGGCGCTCGTCGGCCGGCAGTTCGGCGAAGTCCTCGGCCCGCGGGTCCGGGGTCGCCGCCCGCAGGTGGGCGAGGAGATCGTCCGCCGTCCGGCCGTTGACCTTCTGCTTCAGGGGCGCGTTGCCGCCGGGTTCGTCGTCGGGGCCGGGTGCGACGGTGCGGCCTTCGATCTCTCCCCTGCCGATGGTGCGGTCGTCGTAGGGCAGGATGCCGCCGGGGCCGGTGGGGGCCCAGCCGTCGCTGAAGCGGGCCAGCGCCAGGACGTAGGTGTGCCCCTTCTCCAGCCGCGGGGTGTCGGGGAGCGCGGCGGCTGTGAGCTTCCCGTCCTCGACCACCCAGCCGTCGGCCTGGAAGGACACGCGCGCCGGGAGTTCGGGAGCCGCGTCCCGGGTCCACAGCACCTTGCGGACCGTCAGTGTCACCGACCGGCCGACGTACTCCTCGCCGTCGCCCCGATCAGCGACCGGGGCCGCCTTCCCGTTCGTCTCCGCGTGCCTGCCCTCGCCCCCGGCCGGGATCGGCAAGCGCTTCTCGTGCGACACCTGGACCACCGCCACGTGGTCGCCGTAGGTGACCCAGTCCGTGGCCGAATCGGACGGCACCCGCGCGTCGTCGGCGTCGGCGCGCACGACCGCGCCCGCGCGGGCGTGCTCCG
>NZ_BAAHCA010000130.1:0-8561 GCF_054776295.1 Streptomyces sparsus | reverse complement strand
CCCCCAGAACTGGGGGTCACCGCCCTCGGTCGTGCGGGCGCCGCGGCGCCGTGCGGCAGTCGTCGTCCCCGCCGGGACCGTCACCGCGGCCCTGGAAGAAGCCGCCGATGACGCCCTCGTCACCGCCGTTCCCGCCGTTGTCGCCCCCCTCGGGGGTGGTCACGACGATGACCTTGGAGCCCTTCTCCGCCTCGCTGTTGCCGCCCGGGTTGGTGCCCAGCACGCGGGCCCGTCCGTCGCCCGAGCCCTGGACCTCCACCTGGAAGCCGGCGTTCTCCAGCTGCTTGCGGGCCTGGTCGAGGCGCCGACCGGTGACGTCCGGAACGGTCGCCGTCTCCTTCTCCGGGGCCTGCGCCACGGTGAGGGTGACGGTGGAGCCCTCCGCCTGCTGGCTGTTGCCGCCCGGGTCCTGGCTGATGACCTGGTTCTCCGGTCGGCCGCCGTCCTCCTGGTCGGTGCGGGCGACCCTGAAGCCCAGCGCCTCCAGCTGCTGCTTCGCGGCCTCGAAGTCCCGCCCGGTGACGTCCGGCACCGTCACGGTGACCGTGCGGACCACCGACAGGGTGACCTTCGAGCCCTTCTGCGCCTTGCTGCCGGCCGCCGGGTCCTGCTCGGTGACGGTGCCCTCCTCCGCGGTGGAGGAGGAGACGGCCTTCTCGTCGCCGATCTCGAACCCCGCGTCCTGGAGCGCGGAGGTCGCCTCGTCCACGGACTTGCCCGTCACGTCCGGCACGTCCACCGGGGCCGGGCCCTCGGACATGATGAGGGTGACCGTGTCACCCTCATCGATCTCCGTGCCCGCGGCCGGGGTCGTCTTGCAGACCGTGTCCTTCTCCTGCTCGCAGTTCTCGCTCCCGCCCTGCTGGACCGCGAACCGCCCGTTCTCGGCGCTGGTCTGCGCCTCGGACAGGGTCTGGCCCTTCAGGTCGGGCACCTTCACCGGGTCGGCGGGCGGGCCGCTGAACAGCACCTTGCCGATGAACACCGCGCCCACCAGGACGAACACCGCGGCGGCGACCAGCAGAATCGTCGACAGGTGGTTCTTCTTCTGCTGCCGGCGCCCGCGGCCCGCGCGGTCGTCGTAGCCGTAGCCGCCGTCGTCGTCGCGCATCGGCGGCAGCATCGACGTCTGCGGGTCCTGGGTGCGCAGGGCCTGCGTGGGACGGTCCTCGCCGCCGTAGGCGCCGTAGCCGACCGCGCCCATCGCGGCGGTCGCGCCGACCGGCTGGCCGTCGAGGCAGGCCTCGATGTCGGCCCGCATCTCGTCGGCCGACTGGTAGCGGTAGTCCCGGTCCTTCGCGAGCGCCTTCAGCACGATGGCGTCCTGCTCGGGGGTGATCTCCGGGTCGAAGGTGCTCGGCGGCTGCGGCTCCTCGCGGACGTGCTGGTAGGCGACGGCCACCGGCGAGTCGCCGACGAACGGCGGCCGGACCGTCAGCAGCTCGTAGAGCAGGCAGCCGGCCGAGTACAGGTCGCTGCGGGCGTCCACCTGCTCGCCCCTGGCCTGCTCGGGCGAGAGGTACTGGGCGGTGCCGATGACGGCGGCCGTCTGCGTCATCGTCATGCCCGAGTCGCCCATGGCGCGGGCGATGCCGAAGTCCATCACCTTGACCTGCCCGGTCCGCGTCAGCATGACGTTCGCGGGCTTGATGTCGCGGTGCACGATGCCGTTGCGGTGGCTGTACTCCAGGGCCTGGAGAATGCCGATGCACATCTCCAGGGACCGCTCGGGCAGCAGCTTGCGCCCGGAGTGCAGCAGCTCACGCAGCGTCGAGCCGTCCACGTACTCCATCACGATGTACGGGATGGAGATGCCGTCGACGTAGTCCTCACCGGTGTCGTAGACGGCGACGATGGCCGGGTGGTTCAGGGAGGCGGCGGACTGCGCCTCCCGGCGGAACCGGGCCTGGAACGACGGGTCGCGGGCGAGGTCCGTCCGCAGCGTCTTCACGGCGACGGTACGGCCCAGGCGGGTGTCGTGGGCGAGGTGCACCTCGGCCATACCGCCTCGGCCGAGCACCTGGCCCAGCTCGTACCGGCCGCCTAGGCGACGCGGCTCGTCCATATCTCCAGCCCTCTCCGTTCGTCCCGGCAGCGTCTGCGGGGTGCCGGGCGGTGTGCTGCTCGGCATACCGTACCCGGACCGTGTGGGGTCACCGGGGCGTGTTCGTCGCTCTGCCGCCCTGAGGCGTGGTGCACGCTCATCACTTGCTGTCGAGGATGGCGTTCATCACGTCCTTGGCGATCGGCGCGGCGAGACCGCCGCCGGAGATGTCGCCGCGGGCCGCGTCGCTGTCCTCCACCACGACCGCCACCGCGACCGGGGAGCCGCCGTCGGTCTTGGCGTAGGAGATGAACCAGGCGTACGGGTTCGCGCTGTTCTCCTCACCGCGCTGCGCGGTACCGGTCTTGCCGCCGACGGTGACGCCGGGGATGCGGGCGTTGGAGCCGGTGCCGTCCTCGACGACGGTCTCCATCATGTCCTGGAGCTTCTTGGCGTTCTCCGCGGAGAGCGCCTCGCCGATCTCCTCCGGCTCGGTCTGCTCGACGACGCTGCGCGGCCCCTCCAGCCGGTCCACCATGTACGGCTTCATGACCTTGCCGTCGTTGGCGATGGCCGCGGTGACCATGGCCATCTGGAGCGGCGTGGCCCGGTTGGACGCCTGGCCGATGCCGGCCTGCGCGTTCTGCGGCGCGTTGTCCTCGGGGTAGACGCTCTCCGCGGTCCGGACCGGGACGAAGTGCTCCTCGTTGAAGCCGAACCGCTCGGCCTGCTCGATCATCGCCTCGTTGCCGACGTCGTCGCTGATGCCGGCGAAGGTGGCGTTGCAGGACAGCCGCATGGCCTCACGCAGGGTGGCCTTGTCGCACTGCGCGTCCAGTCCGGCGTTGCCCAGCTCGTGCGTGGACTGCGGGAGCTGGAAGGGGCTCTCGATGCCGGTGCTGCGGTCCACGTCGTAGTCGCCGCTCTCCAGCGCCGCGGCGGCGGTGACGACCTTGAAGGTGGAGCCGGGCGCGTAGGTCTGCCGCAGGGCCCGGTTCAGCATGGGCTGGTCCTCGTCCTTGTTGAGGGCCACCCAGTTCTCCGCGTCCTTCGTGGAGTTGCCCGCTATCACCGAGGGGTCGTAGCTCGGTGTGCTGGACAGCGCGAGGATCGCGCCGGTCTGCGGGTCGATCGCCGCGACGGCACCCTTCTTCTCGCCCAGCCCCTTGAACGCGGCCTCCTGCGCGGCGGCGTTCAGGGTGGTGACGACGTTGCCGCCCTCCTTGGGCTTGCCCGTCAGCATGTCGATGGTCCGGTTGAAGAACAGCCGGTCGTCGTTGCCGGTGAGGATGCCGTCGTGGATCTCCTCCAGCTGCGTGCCGCCGAAGGCCTGCGAGGAGCGCCCGGTGACCGGGGCCCACAGCTCGCCGTCCTTGTAGGTGCGCTTGTACTGGAAGTCGCTGCCGTCGGTCTCGGTGGAACCGGTGACCGCGCGGCCCTCGACGATGATGTCGCCACGCGGGTGCGAGTAGCGCTCGATCGCGACGCGCCGGTTCTTGGAGTCGTTCTTCAGCTCTTCGGCCTGGACGAACTGGACCCAGTTGACGCGTACCAGCAGCGCCATGATCAGCACGCCGCAGAAGATCGCGATCCGCCGTAGGGGCTTGTTCATGACCTGACCACCTGCGTCATCTCGGCATCGGGGTTCGGGGCGGGGGCGGGGGCCGGTCTGCGGGCGGTGTCGCTCACCCGCAGCAGGATCGCGACCAGGGCCCAGTTGGCGATGACGGACGAGCCGCCCTGCGCGAGGAACGGCATGGTCATACCGGTCAGCGGGATGAGCCCGGTGACGCCGCCGGCCACCACGAAGACCTGGATGGCGAATGCGCCGGCGAGGCCCACGGCGAGCAGCTTGCCGAACGGGTCGCGGGCGGCCAGCGCGGTGCGGATGCCGCGCTCGACGAGCAGGCCGTAGAGCAGCAGGATCGCCATCAGCCCGGTGAGCCCGAGCTCCTCACCGACGGTCGCCAGGATGTAGTCGCTCTTGGTGGCGATGCCGCCGATCAGCCGGGAGTAGCCCTGGCCGAGCCCGGAGCCGAACAGGCCGCCCGAGCCGAACGCGTACATGGCCTGCGCCGTCTCGGTGACGCCGCCGTTCTGCAGTTCGAGCGGGTTCAGCCAGTTGTTGACGCGGTCGCCGACGTGCTGGTTGAACGACGCCACGAACACCGCCCCCGCGGTGGACAGCAGCAGTCCGAAGATGATCCAGCTGGTGCGTTCGGTGGCGACGTAGAGCATCACGACGAACATGCCGAAGAACAGCAGCGAGGTGCCGAGGTCGGTCTCGAAGACCAGGATCATCAGGCTGATGGCCCAGATCACCAGGATCGGCCCGAGGTCGCGGCCACGCGGCAGGTAGACGCCCATGAAGCGGCGGCTGGCGAGCGCGAGCGCGTCCCGTTTGACCATCAGGTAGCCGGCGAAGAAGACGGTGATGATGATCTTCGCGAACTCGCCCGGCTGGAGTGAGCCGACACCGGGGATGGTGATCCAGATGCGGGCGCCGTTGACGGGCGGGAAGAACATCGGGATGGCCAGCAGGACCAGCGCGACGACCATCGAGATGTAGGTGTAGCGCTGGAGGATGCGGTGGTCCTTGAGGAACACCAGCACCGCGAGGAAGAGCGCGACGCCGATCGCCGACCACATCAGCTGGCTGGGTGCGGCGTTCTGCGGCTTGAGAATGGGCTCCTGGTCGAGTCGCCAGATCAGCACCAGGCCGAGGCCGTTGAGCAGGGTGGCGATGGGCAGCATCAGCGGGTCGGCGTAGGGCGCGAACCTGCGCACCACCAGGTGCGCGACGCCGGCCAGCAGGCCGAGGCCCAGCCCGTAGCCGATCATGCCGGCCGGCACGCTGCCGTCCTTCGCCAGGCCGACGTTGACGTAGGCGAAGACGGGGACCAGCACCGCGAAGACCAGCAGTGCCAGTTCGGTGTTCCGGCGGCTGGGCAGTCCGCCGGACGAGATGGTGCTGTTGCTTCCCGTGTTGATACTGCTCATAAGTTGTGCGCCCCTTATGGCGTTCGACACTGCTTGGCGAGCCGCTGCTGCTCTTCGCTGAGCTCGGGGCGGGGGCTCGGGGTGCTGGGCTTCGGCGAGGGGCTCTCCTCGACCGTGTCGGAGGCGTTGGCACTGCCGGCCGCGTCGGAGTCGGGCTGGGTGCTGTCGGCGTCCTCGGCGGCGGACTGCTTGCGGTTGGCGACCAGTTCGCAGACCTGGGCCTGCTCGCGGAGCTCGCCGATCTGGTCCTGCGCCTGGCTGAGGCTGCTCATCGCGATGGTGTCGCGGACCTGGTTGCGCCGGTACGGCGGCAGGTACTTGAGTTCGATGTCGGTGCTGTCGCGCACCTCGCTCAGTTCCACCCAGCCCAGCTTCTGGCTGATGCCCTGGTAGAGCGCGACGTTGTCGCCCTCCACGCCGACGTAGTACTGCGTCTTCGTCCAGCGCCAGCCCGCGTAGAGGCCACCGCCGAGCAGCGCCAGGACGACGACGAGCAGCAGCGAGCGCTTGAACCATCTGGCGCCCTTGCCCGCTCTGCCGTCGTCGCGGTAGCCGCTGTCGTAGGTGCCGGCGTCACCGCCGGCCGGCCGGTCGGCCGCGGGGCCGCTGCCGGGCGGGCCGAAGCCCTCCTGCTCGCCGGACGCGGCCTGCTGCGGCACGGTCTGCCGGCTGAGCTCGGCGGCCCGCGCGGCGGGTGTGGTGGGGCCGGGGGCACTGGCGACGTTCTGGTTCTCGGCGACGGCGCCCACGATGACGGGGGTGTCGTTGAGCTGCACCGCGGCGGTCTCGTTGTCCTCAACGTCGAGCACGTCCGCGATGATCACGGTGATGTTGTCCGGGCCGCCGCCGCGCAGCGCCAGCTGGATGAGTTCCTCGACGGTCTCGCGCGGGCCGTGGTAGCTGGCGAGGGTCTCTTCCATCGTCTGGTGGCTGACGACACCGGAGAGGCCGTCCGAGCAGATCAGGTAGCGGTCGCCGGCCCGGACCTCGCGGATGGAGAGGTCGGACTCGACGTTGTCGCTGCTGCCCAGCGCGCGCATCAGCAGGGAGCGCTGCGGGTGGGTGGTGGCCTCCTCCTCGGTGATGCGGCCCTCGTCGACGAGCCGCTGCACCCAGGTGTGGTCCTGCGTGATCTGGGTGAGCACGCCGTCCCGCAGCAGGTAGGCGCGGGAGTCGCCGACGTGCACCAGCCCGAGCCGCTTGCCCGTCCACAGCAGGGCGGTGAGCGTGGTGCCCATACCCTCCAGCTGCTGGTCCTCCTCGACCATGACGCGCAGCTGCTCGTTGGCCCGCTGCACGGCGGTGCCCAGCGAGGTGAGGATGTCGGAACCGGGGATGTCCTCGTCGAGCTCGACGATGGTGGAGATCACCTCGGAACTGGCGACCTCACCGGCGGCCTGGCCGCCCATGCCGTCGGCCACCGCGAGCAGCCGCGGCCCGGCGTAGCCGGAGTCCTCGTTGTGGTCGCGGATCATGCCGACGTGTGATCCGGCGGCGAAGCGCAGCGACAGACTCATGCGCACCTCGCCCGTCGGCTCCGGGTACATCCGCACGGTGCCCACCCTCCGGTCGTCATGTTCGTACTACTTCCGCAGCTCGATGACCGTTTTGCCGATACGGATCGGCGCTCCGGGCGGAATCGGCGTCGGTGTGGTGAGTCGGGTCCGGTCGAGGTAGGTGCCGTTCGTCGACCCGAGGTCCTCGACGATCCACTGCCCGTCGCGGTCCGGATAGATCCTGGCATGCCGGCTGGACGCGTAGTCGTCGTCCAGCACGATCGTGGAGTCGTGCGCCCGGCCGAGGCTGATGGTCTGGCCCTGGAGGGCGACCGTGGTGCCCGTGAGGGAGCCCTCGGACACCACCAGCTTGGTGGGGGCGCCGCGCCTGGAGCGGTTGCCGCGACCGCCGGACTGGGCCGGCGCCGCGGCCTGCTGCGGACGGGGTGCCGGGCGGTCCGGGCCGCGGCGGCCGGTCCGCTGGGTCACCCGGGTGCCGAACAGGTCGCTGCGGATGACCTGTACGGCCACGATGACGAACAGCCACAGTACGGCGAGAAAACCCAACCGCATGACCGTCAGGGTCAGCTCTGACATTGCCCCCGCTTCACCCTTCGGCTTGCCGGTAAATGATCGTGGTGTTGCCCACGACGATGCGTGAGCCGTCGCGGAGCGTAGCGTGTGTGGTGCGCTGCCCGTCCACCACGATGCCGTTTGTGGAGCCCAAGTCCTGGACTGTGGAAGGAGATCCGGTGCGGATCTCGCAGTGCTTGCGGGAGACTCCGGGGTCGTCGATACGGATGTCCGCCTCGGTGGAGCGGCCCATGACCAGGGTGGCCCGGGAGATCTGGTGGCGGTTGCCGTTGATCTCCACCCAGCGCCGGGTCTGGTCCTGCGGCATCGGCCCGGGAGGGCCGCCGGCCGGTGCCGCATAGCCGCCGCCGGGCGGGGCAGTGGGCATCCGGGGAGGTGCGGAGGGCATGGCCGGACCGCCGGCCGGGCGCGGCGGTGAGGCCGGGGCACCGCCCGGCTGGGCCTGGGAGCTGCTGGAGGCGAGCGTGCGGCTGCGGACCCGGTAGAGGCCGGTGTCCAGGTCGTCGGCCTTCTCCAGGTGCACCTTGATCGTGCCCATGAACGTGTAGCGCTGCTGCTTGGCGTACTCGCGGACCATGCTGGCGAGTTCGTCGCCGAGTTGGCCGGAGTAGGGGCTCAGCCGGTCGAAGTCGGGCGTGCTGAGCTCGACGATGAAGTCGTTGGGCACGACGGTCCGCTCGCGGTTCCAGATGGTGGCGTTGTTGTCGCACTCCCTCTGGAGGGCGCCCGCGATCTCCACCGGCTGCACCTCGGACTTGAACACCTTGGCGAAGGTGCCGTTCACGAGACCCTCGAGACGCTGCTCAAAACGCTTCAGAACTCCCACGGTGCACCTCCTTCCCCACTCTTCGGTGCTCTAGTGCGCCGCATGCGGACAGCGGCTGCCGATACTGCTTACTGATCGTATCCACGCGCGGCGTAAAGAGCTGGTTCCGCTTCGCGGTGCGGTGCATGGGTGTCTCCCCTCACACGGATCGTAGAGGGGCTCCGCGTCAAGTGTCCCCTACCCGCGGCGAGCCGGTGCAGGGGTGACGCCCGCAGGTCCGCTTCCGGGGGTGTCGCCCGTGGTGGGCGGGGCGGAGCGGGCCCTTGCGGCTCCTGCGGACGGGGTCAGGCCGGTGGGTCGCGGGAGGTGCCGGGGCAGCTCCGGGGGCGGGGGAAGCGGGGTGAGACCACCGGTCGTGGCGTGCTAATCTTCTGGATGTCGGCAGGCGCTCACACCTCACCCGGACAGTCCGATTTCGGGACGGTGCGGAGAGTGTGGGAGAATCTCTCGGCAGCACCCATGCGCGGGTGGCGGAATAGGCAGACGCGCTGGATTCAGGTTCCAGTGCCCGAAAGGGCGTGGGGGTTCAAGTCCCCCCTCGCGCACAGAGAAGCACCATCAGAGGTGCCTCTGCCGGTAGCGGAAGCTACCGGCAGAGGCA
>NZ_BAAHCA010000129.1:0-8588 GCF_054776295.1 Streptomyces sparsus | reverse complement strand
GCCGCTGCTCCGGCCGTTCGCCGTCCCGGACCGCCCGCACCAGGTCGTCGCGCAGCCGCAGCACGGTGTCCTCGTCGGCGAGGCCGCCGCCGACGCAGATCGCGTCGGCTCCGGCCGCCAGGGCGAGCACGGTGCCGCGTTCGATGCCGTGGGTGTCGGCGATCGCCTTCATCTCCACGGCGTCGGTGACGATCAGCCCCTCGTAGCCGAGGCCGCCCTGCTCGGCGGGGGCGCGCAGCAGGCCGTTGAGCGCGGAGGGGCTGAGGGTCGCCGGCAGGGTCGGGTCCAGGGCGGGCAGCAGGATGTGCGCGCTCATGATGACCTTGGTGCCGGCGGCGACCGCGGCGCGGAACGGCACCAGCTCGCGGGTGCCCAGCGTGACGAGGTCGGCGTCGATGCGGGGCAGCGCGTGGTGGGAGTCCACGTTGGTGTCGCCGTGGCCGGGGAAGTGCTTGGTGCAGGCGGCGACGCCCGCGGCCTGCATGCCCTCGACGTAGGCGGCGGTGTGCCGGGCCACCAGCTCCGGGTCGGCTCCGAAGGAGCGGACGCCGATGACGGGGTTGCCCGGGTTGGAGTTGACGTCGGCCGAGGGCGCCCAGTTGAGGTTGACGCCGCAGGCGGCCAGCCGGCGGCCGAGTTCGCGGGCCACCTCGCGGGTGAGCCGCGGGTCGTCGATGGCACCCAGGGCGAGGTTGCCGGGGAAGGAGGAGCCCGTCCTCGCCTCCAGCCGGGTGACGTCGCCGCCCTCCTCGTCGATGGCGACGAGCACGTCCGGGCACACGGCCCGGAGTTCGGCGGTGAGCGCGGCCAGTTGCTCGGCGGACTCGATGTTGCGGCCGAACAGTCCGACGGAGGTGAGCCCCTCACGCAGGCGGCGCAGCAGCCAGGGGGGTGCGGTGGTGCCGGTGAAGCCGGGCTGGAGCACGGCGAGGGCGTCACGGGTGACGGTGTCGGTTTCCTGGACGAGAGTCGTCATGGGCGTGCGCTACCCCTTCACTGCGCCGGAGGTGAGGCCCGCGGCCATCTTCTTCTGGACGAGCATGAAGAAGATCACGACAGGTATGGCGATCATGACCGAGCCGGCCATCAGGCCGCCGTAGTCGGTGCCGCGGTCGGTGGTGAAGTTCATCAGCCACACGTTGAGCGTGTACTTGTCGTTGTCCTGCATCAGGATGTAGGCGAACAGGTACTCGTTCCACGCCGTGATCAGGGCGAAGATGGACGCGGCGGCCAGGCCCGGGGCGAGCAGCGGGAAGATCACCCGCCAGAACGCGCCCATCCGGGTGCAGCCGTCCACCATGGCGGACTCCTCGAGTTCCTTGGGCACGTTGATCACGAACCCGCGGATCATCCAGGTGGTGAAGGGCAGCACCGACACCAGGTAGACGACGATGACGCCCCAGTACTCGTTGAGCGCGCCGAGCGCGTTCAGCTGTACGTAGATGGGGATGAGCATCGCGGTCGGCGGCAGCAGCTGGACGACGATGAGCACCATCATGAACGCCTTGCGGCCCACGAAGTTGAAGCGGCCGATGGCGAACGCCGCGATGGTGCCGATGATCATGGCGCCGAGCACGGAGCTGACGCAGATGATCAGGCTGGACTTGATCGCCGTCCAGAAGAACCCGGTCTCGGTCGCCCGTACGAAGTTGTCGAAGGTGACCGAGGTGGGCAGCAGCGACTGGTCGTAGCTGCGGATCTCGTGGTTCGGCCGGAAGGCGCTGACCAGGAGCCAGTAGACGGGGAAGGCCATCACCAGGAAGGCGAGCACGCCGACGAGGTCGTAGCCCAGGCGCCGCTTCTTGCGGTCGGGCCTCAGTTCCGTTCTTCCCGAAGCGGGGTTGGCGCGCTTGGTCGCCGACGAGTCCGGGGCGATGGGCGTGGTGGTCGTCACTCGACTTCTCCCGTCTTCAGAAGCTGGCGCAGGTAGTAGACGGCGACGCCGGAGAGCATCAGCACGGTGATGAGTGCGATGGCGGTGCCCTGGCTGAACGAGGAGCTGGAGAACGCCTTCTGGAAGGAGTAGATGCCCAGCAGCTCGTACTCCGGCTCGGGCTTGTTGCCGCGCATCAGGAAGACCTGGCCGAAGACGTTGAAGTCCCAGATCACCGACAGGGTGGCGACCATCTGGAACACCGGCTTGATGACCGGGAAGATCACGTGCTTGAAGACCCCCCACTGGCCGGCGCCGTCCAGTTGGGCCGCTTCCTCGAGTTCCCGCGGGACCTGGGTGAGGGCGGCGTAGAGGGTGACGACGACGAACGGGATGGCACCCCAGACGACGACGGCGCCGATGATGCTGAAGCCCTGCCACGGGTCGAGGAACCAGTTGTGCCCCTGGAAGTCCACGCCGGGCAGTTTGCTGAGCAGGCTGTTCGCGACGCCGTAGTCGGAGTCGGCGAACCAGCGGAAGATCGAGGTGGCCACCAGCAGCGGCATCGACCAGGCGGCGACGAGCGCGCCGGTGAGCAGCAGGCGGATCCAGGTGGACATGCGCTGCATCATCATGGCGAGCAGCAGGCCGAGCACCATGGTGGCCGTGACGCAGACGACCATGAACAGCACGGTGCGGAAGGAGACGGCCCAGAAGTGGGGGTCGTTCAGGATGGTGGTGAACTGCTCGAAGCCGACCCACGGCGGGGTCTGGCCGGTCCACAGTTCACGGCGGCCCAGGTCCTGGAACGACATGATCACGGTCTGGACGAGCGGCCAGGCGAAGACCGCGCCGATCGCGATGATCGCGGGGCCGATCAGCAGGTAGGGCAGCACGTTGCGACGGCGTTTGCTGCCCGGGCCCTCACCTCTGGGCCGGGCGTCACCTCCGGGCGGTGTGGGGCCGTTCCCTTCCGGGTGCGACGGCCCGGCTACCGGCGGGTCGGCTGATTTGGTGTCGGCGGCAGTCACAGTGCTGACCTTCCGTTCGTATCTGAGCACCAGGAGGGCGAGCGGGCGGGGGCCTGCGACCGAGCCCCCGCCCGCTCCTGACGACTGGCAGGATCAGGACTCGTTGTTGATGAGCTCGTTGATCTGCTTGTCGGCCTTCTTGGTGGCGTCCTCCACGGAACCGCCCTTGATGATGTCGTTGAGCATGTTGGGCAGGACCAGCTGCTTCTCGATCGCGGTCCAGCCCGGCGCGATCGGGGTGAACCAGGCGTCCGGCACCGCGTTGGCGATCGGCGCGGTCTCCGGCTTCTCCTTCAGCGGCTCGAGCTGCTTGGTGTTGTTGGGCAGGATGTTCTTGGAGGCGAGCACCTCCATGGACTTCTCGCTGGTGAACATCGAGATCCACTCTTCGCCCAGGTCCTTGACATCGGACTTCTCGATGACCGCGAGGTCCGAGCCGCCGATGAAGGACGGCAGGGCCTTGCCGTTCGGGCCGGGCATGCCGGCCGTGGCGATCTTGCCCTCCAGCTCGGGGTTGCCGCTCTCACCCTCGACGACCGAGCCGGCCTCCCAGCCGTTGCCGTAGATGAGCGCGGCCTTCTTGTTCGCCATGACGTTGGCGTGGTCCTGCTCGTCCTTGGTCCGGTCGGCGTTGTTGTACGTGTTGACCAGGTCGATGAAGTGCTTGATGCCCTTCTGGGCCTCGGGCGTGCTGAGGGTGGCCTTCCACTCCTTGCTGCCCTCGTCGTACTCGGCGATCTGCCCGCCGTAGGCGGCGACGTAGGACATCGCGGCGTACCAGTACTTGCCGGGCAGGTAGAGGGGCGAGAACGCCTTGTCGTCGCCGTACTCCTCCCCGACCTTGTCGAGGGCCTTCTTCAGGTCGTCCTCGGTCTGCGGCAGGTCCTTGGACCCGGTGGCCTTCTCGAACATCTCGGTGTTGTAGACGGCTACCCGGGCACCCGCGTAGTAGGGGACGCAGTACAGCTTGCCCTCGAAGGTGCAGGTGTCCTTGAGTCCGCCGATCCAGGTGTCGGAGTTCTCGTACTTCGCCGGGTCGACCTCGGCGAGGGCACCGTTCAGGATGTAGGTCATGGTCTCGGTGTTGCCGAGTTCGACCACGTCGGGGAACTTGGTGCCACCGAGGGCGGTGTCGAGCTTCTTGGCCTTGTCACCCCACTGCTGGTACTGGACCTTGACCTCGACCTTGGGGTACTTCTTCTTGAACTGTGCGTTGACATCCTTGACCAGCTCGGGCCAGGTGCTCTCGGCGTCGTTCATCAGCCAGACCGTGAGTGTCTCGTTCCGGTCCTTCGGGTCCTTCGACGAGCTGTCGGTGTCCGACGACCCGCAGGCAGCCACACCCGCCATCATCGCCGTGACACCAATGGCCGCTATGAGCTTGCGCTTCACGTCACCCTCCTCGGGGATGCCAGAAACCTCCCGCCCACCGCGGAGACATACGACGAGGTACTGCCCGTGGGGCTGGGATTGGTCTTTAATGGTTTAGACCAGTGACCGCAGCTTGGCCTAGACCTATAGGGGTGTCAAGGGTGTATAAGAAGGGCAGTCCGGTCCGTTACCGGAACGACACCTGAGCCGTGAGCCCCTCGTTACCGGGGCCCGTGCCACGATGTGACCCGCTACGTACGGAGTCGGAGGAAGCCGGTGACGGCAGCAGCACAGGAGCCGGGAAGACCTGCCACGGGGGCCGGAGGAAGCGCGGCCCCACCGGCCGGCGGAGCCGCGGTCGACGGCAACGGCACCAACGGCCGGACGACGCGCGTGCCCAAGTATTACCGTCTCAAGCGCCATCTGCTGGAGATGACCGAAACCATGCCCCCGGGCACGCCGGTGCCGCCGGAACGCACCCTGGCGGCGGAGTTCGACACCTCCCGCACCACCGTGCGCCAGGCGTTGCAGGAACTGGTCGTCGAGGGGCGCCTGGAACGCATCCAGGGCAAGGGCACGTTCGTCGCCAAGCCCAAGGTGTCGCAGGCACTCCAGCTGACCTCCTACACCGAGGACATGCGCGCCCAGGGCCTGGAGCCCACCTCGCAACTGCTCGACATCGGTTACATCACCGCCGACGACCGGCTGGCCGCCCTGCTCGACATCGAGACCGGCGCCCGCGTGCTGCGCATCGAGCGGCTGCGACTGGCCAGCGGCGAGCCGATGGCGATCGAGACGACCCACCTGTCCCAGAAGCGGTTCCCCGCACTGCGCCGCAGCCTGGTCAAGTACGCCTCGCTCTACACCGCGCTCGGTGAGGTCTACAACGTGCACCTCGCGGAAGCCGAGGAGACCATCGAGACGTCCCTGGCCTCCCCCCGGGAGGCGGGGCTGCTGGGGACGGACACCGGGCTGCCGATGCTGATGCTCTCCCGGCACTCCTTCGACCGGCAGGGCGAGCCCGTGGAGTGGGTGCGCTCGGTCTACCGCGGTGACCGGTACAAGTTCGTGGCGAGGCTGCGACGCCCCCAGGAGTGAGCCGCGCCCGCCAGGTGCGGGCCCCGCACGCGGGTGCGCCGAGGGGACGGGCCCTGGAGAGCCCGTCAGCGGTGGGCAGCGGCCGGCCGGGAGCGCCCTGGAACCGAAGGGTTGTGGCGGATGAGAGCCCTGTTCTTTCCTGATGACCGTACGGTCGACGTCTCGGGCGGGGCGCCGGGACTCCTCGCCCTGGCCCGTGCTCTCGACGCGGGGAAGGGCTGCGTGGAGACCACCGCCTCGGCTGAGCCGAGCTTCGGTGGCACGGAGCTCGCCTCGGTCGAGGTGGCGGCGACCAGCGGCCCGGGGGTGCGTATCGCAGTCGACCCGGAGCGCCGCGTTCTGCTCGTCAAGGGTGACCGAGCGGGCTTGACCGTGCTCGCCGACGAGTTCCGGTCGACAGCGGAGATGGACGACGGCGGGCACCAGCACATCGACTACTTCCCGGGGCACTACTACCTGGCCGCCGGATCGCTGGCCATGGTCGTCAACAGCCCGCACGGAGGCATGCCCACTCGGTGAGCGACCGCCGCGGCAGCAACCGGCCAGGTCAGCGGCCGTCTTCGGTGCCGCTCACGTGCGTCCACCGGTCGTGCGTCCGCCCGGCCCGAAGTCCACGGCACCGATCGCCAACTCCGCCTGACGGGCAGGCGGCTGAGCGGAAGCTGCCGTTCACCGCACAACTCGACCGTTCCCCTCTCGCGGCACGGACGCCCTAGTGACGTCCCCCGTCGCACGGCCTAGATTTCCTGCGCGTCAACGACGGAGATCACGCGCTGGAACGGAGCCGCAGCATGACCGAGCCCGCCGCACCGCCCGCCCCGGAAGCCCGGAGACGGGGCAGTCCGTCGCCGAAGTCGATCGCCGTGTGGACGGCTGTCGCCCTGGTGGGCGCCCTCGGCTGGGCCATGCTGGCGCTCTCCCGCGACGAGGAGGTCTCGGCCGCGTGGATGGTGGCCGCCGCGCTCGGCTCGTACGCGATCGGCTACCGCTTCTACAGCCGGTTCATCGTGCACCGGGTGCTCAGGGCCGACCGCAACCGGGCCACCCCGGCCGAACGGCTCGACGACGGCGTCGACTTCCACCCCACCGACCGGCGAGTACTGCTCGGCCACCACTTCGCGGCGATCTCCGGCGCCGGACCGCTGGTCGGTCCGGTACTGGCCGCGCAGATGGGCTATCTGCCGGGCACCATCTGGATCATCGTCGGTGTCATCTTCGCCGGCGCCGTGCAGGACATGGTGGTGCTGTTCTTCTCCACCCGCCGCAACGGGAAGTCGCTGGGCCGGATCGCCCGCGAGGAGATCGGGCCGATCGGCGGCGTCGCGGCGCTGGTCGCGGTCTTCACCATCATGATCATCCTGATCGCGGTGCTCTCCCTGGTGGTGCTCAACGCGCTCGCCGAGTCCCCGTGGGGCACCTTCTCCACCGCCATGTCCATCCCGATCGCCCTGTTCATGGGCGTCTACCTGCGGTGGATCAGGCCCGGCCGGGTCGCCGAGGTGTCCGCGCTCGGTATCGGGCTGCTGCTGCTCGCGATCACCGCCGGCAGCTGGGTCGCCGACTCCTCCTGGGCCGCCGCCTTCACCCTGGACAAGAGCACCCTGGTCGTCTGGCTGGTGATCTACGGCTTCGTCGCCTCGGTGCTGCCGGTGTGGATGCTGCTGGCACCGCGCGACTACCTGTCCACCTTCATGAAGATCGGCACCATCGGTCTGCTGGCGATCGGCATCGTCGTGACGCTGCCGGTGATGAAGATGGAGGCGGTCACCGACTTCGCGACCCGCGGTGACGGCCCGGTGTTCGCCGGCTCGCTCTTCCCGTTCGTCTTCATCACCATCGCCTGCGGCGCCCTGTCCGGTTTCCACGCACTGATCTCCTCGGGCACCACACCGAAGATGATCCAGAAGGAGACCCAGGTCCGCATGATCGGCTACGGCGGCATGCTGATGGAGTCGTCGGTCGCGGTGATGGCCATGACGGCCGCGTGCATCCTGGACCCGGGCCTGTTCTTCGCGATGAACGCGCCGCCCGCCGTCATCGGCGAGACGCTGGAGTCCGCGTCGCAGACCATCACCGGCTGGGGCTACACCATCACCCCCGACCAACTGGCCGAAGCCGCCAGGGAGGTCGAGGAGGGCTCGATCCTGTCCCGGACGGGCGGGGCGCCGACCTTCGCGCTGGGCGTGGCGTACATCTTCGCCGGAGTCATCGGCGGCTCCGGCATGGTCGC
The DNA here is from genome assembly GCF_054776295.1 of Streptomyces sparsus. Classification (NCBI taxonomy): domain Bacteria; kingdom Bacillati; phylum Actinomycetota; class Actinomycetes; order Kitasatosporales; family Streptomycetaceae; genus Streptomyces; species Streptomyces sparsus. The sequence continues at coordinate 985 of NZ_BAAHCA010000129.1, read as the reverse complement.
CTTCTGGTACCACTTCGCGATCATGTTCGAGGTGCTGTTCATCCTGACCGCGATCGACTCCGGCACCCGCGTCGGCCGCTTCATGCTCCAGGAGATGATCGGCAACACGCAGCCGACGCTCGCCCGGGCCCGGCGGGTGACGAGGATGCCGGGCGGCCTGGCCCGCGGCATCGGCCGGGCCGAACCGACCGTGGGCCGGTTCCGCGAGGTGGGCTGGATGCCCGGGGTCTACCTCACCAGTGCCGCCGTCGTCCTGGCCTGGGGCTACTTCCTCTGGGTCGGCGTGCACGACCCGCTGGGCGGCATCAACCAGCTCTTCCCGATCTTCGGCATCTCCAACCAGCTGCTGGCCGCCGTCGCGCTCACCGTGTGCACCGTGCTGCTCATCAAGTCCGGCCGGCTCAAGTGGGCCTGGGTGACGGGCGTACCGCTCGTCTGGGACGTGGTGGTCACGCTCACCGCCAGCTGGCAGAAGGTGTTCTCCGGGGACCCGCGGGTGGGCTTCTTCAGCCAGCGGGCCCGTGCCCAGGAACAGATCGACACCGGCGAGTTCAGCGGCCAGGAACTCCGGGACCTGGAGACCATCGTCACCAACACCACCGTGCAGGGCACGCTCTCGGCGGTGTTCGCCGTGCTCATCGTGGTGGTGCTCGCCGACGCCGCCCGGATCTGCGTCAAGGCCGTGCGCGACCCGGCCGGCACGGAGCTCAGGGAAGCGCCGTTCGAGCAGTCTCGGCTGATCGCCCCGGCCGGGCTGTTCCCCACCAAGGAGGAGAAGGCGGAGCTGGAGGCCGCCGGGCTCGGCCCCGGCGGCGGCGTTCCCGAGGACCGCGAGCAGGCCCGGACATGACGGCGACCACGGCCCTGCGACGCACCGCAGCCCGGCTGTGGTGGTACGTGCGGGAGTTCACCGGGGAGACCGCCTACGACCGCTACGTGGAGCGGCAGCGCCGGGAGCACCCCGACGTGGCGCCGCTCGACCGCG
>NZ_BAAHCA010000128.1:0-8631 GCF_054776295.1 Streptomyces sparsus | reverse complement strand
GGGCTTCGCCTACTTCGCGGCGAAGGTCCACCCCGACATCCGGCTGCTCGACGAGGGCGGCACGATGCTCGCCGACCGCCTCGACGGTGCCGTCCGGGCGGGCGCGACGGCGCTGCTCTGCTTCGCCCTGCCCCGGCACCCGCGTGAGGTGGCCGACGCCCTCACCCACGCCCGCAACGCCGGCCTGCGGATCGTGACCGTCGCCGACAGTGCGTTCGCGCCGGTCGCCGACCCGCGGGACGTGCTGCTGCCCGCGGCCGTCGGCACCGGGCTGGCCTTCGACACCGCCTGCGGCCCGATGCTGCTCGGCCGGGTGCTGCTGGAAGCCATGTGCGACCACCTGCCCGAAGCCCAGGCCCGCCTGGAGGAGTTCGACACCCGGGCCACCGAACGCGGCCTCTTCCTGGAGTGAGCGTCGGGCCCGACGGTTCCCGAACCGGGCCGGGGTCGGCGGCCGGGGCCTATCCGCGTCGGGGTGGGGTCAGGTCGACGGCGGCCAGCCGCTTCCGCAGGGCCTCGACCTCGGCCGCGTTCTCGGCCGCCGTCCTGTCGCCGGTGTGGTCTCGCAGCGCCTCCACGAGGTCGTGGCCGGCCACCGCGAGCTGGTCGCCGACGGCGAACGCTCCGACGTCGGGAAGCTCCCGCGGGGGCCGCGGCACGCCTTCCAGTTGCTGGGCGCGATGAGCCAGCTCCCTGGCCAGTGCCAGCCCTTCTGCCGCAGCGCCGCGGTGCAGGGCGCTCTGCGGCATGGCCCGCAACCGGTCGGCGAGCCGGTCGACGGCGATGAGCAGCGGATTCAGGTCGAGCACGGGCGCAAGCCTATGCGCCCCGTACACCCTGTTGCCAACGGCCCGGTACTCAGGCACGGTGGCGAGAAGGCTCAGCGAAAGCGTCCGGAGGCGCCGATGTCCCAGGATTTCTCCGACGAGACCCATCAGAACCTGCTCGCCCGTATTCCGCAGTGCACCGGCCGTGCCATCAACGACTGGCTCCGCGCGGTGGACGACGGGCCCGCCTTCTTCCGCTTCGAGGAGAAGGTCAGCTGGCTCCGGGGCGAGCACAACCTCGCCTACGGCCACGCCAAGGCCATCGTCCACGAGCACGACCTGCGGCGCGGACGGGCAGCGCGCAAGTTCTGAACCGCTCACCACTTCCCGTCCCACGCCCCGCCACGGGGCAGGAGACGCCCGCTCACGGCATGCGAAGGGCCCGTGAGGCAGACACTGCCTCACGGGCCCTTGCGGTGGTACCGGGGTGCCGACACCTGGTGGTGCGGCGCGTCCCAGCGGTCAGTCCCCTGAGCCGATGATGTAGGCCAGGCGCAGGAACTCGAAGTAGATCCAGGCCAGCGTCACGGTGAGACCGAACGCGGCCAGCCAGGACTCCTCACGCGGCGCGCCGTAGGCGATGCCGTCCTCGACCTGCTTGAAGTCCAGCGAGAGGAACAGCGCACCGATGCAGACACCGGCGATGCCCATGAGCACGCCGACCCAGCCGGTACGGAAGCCCATGCCCTCGTTGGCGCCGAAGATCGCGAAACCGAGGTTGACCAGCGACAGGATCGCGTAACCGATACCGGCGGCGATCGCGAACTGGGTGAACCGGCGGTTCACCCGGATGATGCGCGTCTTGTAGAGGAACAGCACGGCGGCGAAGACCGCCATCGTGCCGATGACCGCCTGCATGGCGGCGCCCGGTCGCACCTCGTTGATCATGTTGCTGACCGCGCCGAGGAACACACCCTCGAAGACGGCGTAGGTCAGGATCAGGCCGGGTGATGCCTTGCGCTTGAATGCCTGCCAGAACGCCAGACCCATCGCGACGATGGCCGCGCCGATCGCGACGAACATCGACAGGTTCAGCAGCCACGCGACCGTCGCACCGGCGACCACGGTGCCGAGGGTGAGTGCGGTCCGGGAGACGACGTCGTCCATCGTCATCCGGCCGCCGGCCTGCGGCGGGGCGGCGGGCGGGAAGCCCGGGGCACCCTGCTGCGGCTGGGCGTAGGGGTTGTTCGCGGACGGTCCGGCCACAGGTGCGCCCTGGGCGTAGGGGTTACCGGCCTGCTGCTGCCCGACCTGGTTGAACCCCCGACGCGAGAAGACCGGGTTGCTGCTCCTCATCTCACTCCTCCATGGCCGTTCGGTACGACCTTCTCCACCAGAGTAATGGTTTCGCAAAGGCCGCACGCTAGTGCACTGCCTTGAACGAAGGAAGGACCTTTATTGTTCCGTTCCCGTCCTGGTGGTAAAGCACGCGCGTGCGGCGGGTCGGGTGCTGCGAGCCGTGTCACACGTGCGGGCCCGTGACCTTCGCGCTACGCGCGGGTAGCTTCCCTCACAGTTCTACCCCCCCTTACCTCCTGGAGCCGAGATGCCCGAAGCAGTCATCGTTTCTGCCGCCCGTTCGCCGATCGGCCGCGCGTTCAAGGGGTCCCTGAAGGACGTCCGCCCGGACGACCTGACCGCGGAGATCATCGCCGCCGCGCTCGCCAAGGTGCCGGAGCTCGACCCGCGGGACATCGACGACCTGATGCTGGGCTGCGGACTGCCCGGCGGGGAGCAGGGCCACAACCTCGGCCGGGTGGTCGCCGTGCAGCTCGGCATGGACCACCTGCCCGGCTGCACCATCACCCGCTACTGCTCGTCCTCGCTTCAGACCAGCCGGATGGCGCTGCACGCCATCAAGGCGGGTGAGGGCGACGTCTTCATCTCGGCCGGCGTCGAGATGGTTTCGCGCAGCGTCAAGGGCTCCTCCGACGGCATGCCCGACACCCACAACCCGCTGTTCGCCGACGCCGAGGCCCGCACCGCGGCCCGCGCCGAGCAGGGCGGCGACGGCTGGACGGACCCGCGCGAGGAGGGCCAGGTCCCGGACGTCTACATCGCCATGGGTCAGACGGCGGAGAACCTGGCCCGGCTGAAGGGCGTCACCCGCCAGGACATGGACGAGTTCGGTGTCCGCTCGCAGAACCTCGCCGAGAAGGCCATCGCGGACGGCTTCTGGGAGCGCGAGATCACCCCGGTGACGACGCCCGACGGCACCGTGGTGTCCAAGGACGACGGCCCGCGCGCCGGCGTGACCCTGGAGGGCGTGCAGGGCCTGAAGCCGGTCTTCCGCCCCGACGGCATGGTGACGGCGGGCAACTGCTGCGCGCTCAACGACGGCGCCGCCGCCCTGGTGATCATGTCGGACGTCAAGGCGCGCGAGCTGGGTCTCACCCCGCTGGCCCGGATCGTGTCCACGGGCGTCTCCGGCCTGTCCCCGGAGATCATGGGCTACGGTCCGGTCGAGGCGTCCAAGCAGGCGCTGTCCCGCGCGGGCCTCTCCATCGGCGACATCGACCTGGTCGAGATCAACGAGGCGTTCGCCGCCCAGGTGATCCCCTCCTACCGCGACCTGGGCATCGACGAGAGCCGCCTGAACGTCAACGGCGGCGCCATCGCCGTGGGTCACCCGTTCGGGATGACCGGAGCCCGCATCACCGGCACCCTCATCAACTCCCTCCAGTGGCACGACAAGCAGTTCGGCCTGGAGACCATGTGCGTCGGCGGCGGCCAGGGAATGGCGATGGTGATCGAGCGGCTGAGCTGAGCCGCAGCGAAGGGTGGGGGTCGTCCGAGGTACGAGGGCGGCACCTGCCCGTAGCGGAGGCGAAGTGAAGCGTGAGCGGGGAGGGTGTGCGGCTGAGCTGAGCCGCAGCGAAGGGTGGGGCCGTGCCAGTAGAGGTCCGAGGTACGAGGGCGGCGCCTGCCCGTAGCGGAGGCGAGGCGGAGCGTGAGCGGGGAGGTGTGCGGCTGAGCCCGAACTTGTCCGCTGTGGAGGTGGCTCGGCTTGACGCCCGTGTGTAGTGAGCGTGACGCGGTGGGTCACTGATCGCCTGCCAGTGCTGCCTGTTGGTGGCCGAGTTGGCGCTTTGTGTGACCGTCCGATGATGGGTCAGAACGGCCAACTGCCCGGTGTGGCCTGTTATGTGACGTGGATCACCAGGGATGCCGTGATGAGACGGAAGCGCCCCCAGGATGTGATGTTTCCCCTGGGGGCGCTGTATTTTGCCTGGTCAGGGCGATGTGGATTGTGAGGGTCCGTTTTTCGACTGCCCCATATATGGCAGTTTCTGAGATGGTCGAGAGGTGCCGCCAGGAAAGCTGCGGTAGGAATTCAGGGGGCCGTTTCCGAATGGGGAGTACGTCAGTGAGCGCCATATCCCTCACCCTGCTGATCACCGCGGGCGTCGCTGTGACGCTCGGCGGGGCTGCACTGCACACCGCCCGCGGGCTGCGCCGCGAGGTCACCGGACTCCGTCAGGAGCTGGCCGCCACGGCGGCCGTCGCGGTACCCGCTGCGCGGCGCAGCCCCGTGGTGGAGGACGTCCGGGCTGCGGTGGCTGACGCGCTCGCCGAGGAGCGGGAGCGTGAGCTGGCCGAGGCCAGGGCGTTCTGGGCCGCCCAGGAGGCGCGGGAGACCGACCTGCTGGACGCGGGGGCGCCGCTCGCCACCGGGTCCGCGGAACACATCGAGGGCATCGACCCGTCCGACGACTACGCGGTGAGCGCCACGGACGCCGCGTCGCTGGAGGCGCTGATGGACGAGGCACGCGAGGGGCAGGCCTACCTGCCCCGGCAGGCGGGCCGGGACGCGGCGGACGCACCCGCCTCGGCCGAGGCGGGCACGGAGTCGTCCGAGCTGGCGGCTGCGCGTCGTCGGCATCCTTCCGATCCGCACTACTCGCTCAACGGTGAGCCGGCTGTTCCGGAGCAGGAGAGCGTGGAGCCGCCGGTCGACGACGGGCGCACGATGCTGCGCCTCGCCGAGCTGGCGGCCGCGCGGACGGAGCTGTCGGACGTCCGTCCGGGGCCGCTGGGCACGCTCGACGTGTACGTCTTCGCCGACGGCACCACGGTGTGCATGTCGCCCGGCCACCGGGAGACGGCCGAGCGTCTCGCGCAGGCACTGCGGAATGGCGACGAGCCGTACCTGCTGGGCGGGTCCGGGGTCTCCGGCGCGTTCGCACTGACCTTCGCCTGCGGTGACGAGTCCGTGTACGTGCTCGCCGACCGCGTCATCACCTCGTTCTGACGACCACCTCGCCGTGACGGGCCTGTCTCTCTGAGGGCCACCCCGCCGTGACGGGTCCGTCGCCGTGACGGGTCCGTCGCCCTACCGGGGGCGCCTCCGTGGCGCCCCCGTCGTCGTGCCGGCCCCCGGGGCCCGCCCCTCCTGCGGCGGGTCTCCTGCGGCGGGCCTCCCGCGGCGACCGGTCACAGCTCGCCGAGGGCGTCCCGGTGGTCCCCGCCGGACTCGCTCACGATGGACGCCAGCGTCTGCGGGGCTCGCACGGTGGCGAACCGGACGTGGGTGCCGCTGACGCGGTAGCCGTGCACGCCGGGGCGCGGCAGGCTGTTGTAGCCGAAGGGGTTGGAGAAGTAGTAGGCCCCCGTGTCGGCCAGGGTGACGAAGTCGCCGTGGTCGAGCGGCGGCAGGATGCGGTCGCGGGCCACCAGGTCACCGGCGAAGCAGCAGGGTCCGGCGACGTCCTGGGGGACCGGGGTGCCGCGCTTGGGGAGGCCCTCGGCGTCGACGGCGCCGACCCGCAGCGGCCACGACTCGGGGTGGAACACCGTGCGGGCGGCCACCTGCACCCCGGCGTGGGTGACGGCGACCGGGCGACCGCCGGCCGTCTTGGTGTACTCGACGCGGGCCACGATCGTGCCGGCCTTGGCGAGCAGCGACCGGCCGAACTCGGTGACCAGGTCGAACCCCTCGTCGAAGAGCCCGGGGACCCGTTCGCGCAGCAGCTCCGCGTAGTCGGCGAAGGTGGGCTCCACCTCGTCGGAGGCGAAGTTGACGGGCAGGCCGCCACCGATGTCGATGCCGGTGACCTGTCGGCGGCCGGTGGTGCGGTTGATCTCCACCGCCAGCTGCCAGGTCTCCCGGACGCCCGTCGCCATCAGGTCCAGCGGCACGCCCTGGGAGCCGGTGTGGGTGTGCAGGCGGGTCAGCCAGGGGCGCTCGGCGAAGGCGCGCAGCACCCACTCCCGGGCGCCCGGGTCGCGCAGTGCCACTCCGAACTTCGAGGTGGCGGTGGCGGTGCTCATCGCGTCGATGGAACCGGCGCCCAACTGCGGGTTGACCCGCAGGCCGACGGCGGCGCGCGGTCGGCCGGAGCCGATCAGGGCGTCCAGCCGGGTCAGCTCCTCGCGGTTGTCGACGTTGACGGCGATGCCCAGGTCCAGGGCCTGGCTCAGCTCGGCGGTGGTCTTGGCGGGGGAGTCCAGTACGGTGTGCCGCGGTGCGACGCCGGCCGCGCGGGCGAGTGCCAGTTCGCCGGGGCTGGCCACTTCGCAGCCGACGCCCTCCTGGTCCAGCAACCGCAGCACGGGCACCAGGGACGCCGCCTTCACCGCGAAGGTGTGCTGCACACGCTGGCCGGGGGCTCGCACGGCGTCGAAAGCGGCGTGCAGCGCGGCGGCGGACGCGCGTACCGCCGCGGTGTCGAGCAGTCCGGCGATCGGCTGGTCCGCGTGCACGAGGCCCGTGCGCACGGCCGCCCGTACGGCCAGGTCCCGGCGGGTGGCGAGCCCGGCGTCGTCCGCCGGGGCGGGGTGGTCGCTGCTGGTGTCGGGCTGACGAGTCATACCGGCCAGCCAAACACGAACCCGTGCCGCCGGCCGAGACCGCCTGTGCGGGCCACCCGAGCCCCGCCCCTGCCGTTGACCGAGCCCAGCCCTGTGCCGTCGAACGGGCCCGCCCGAGGTACCCGGCCCGGGGCCCGTCCCCCGGGTCCGTCCCGGCCGGTCCTGTTGACTAGTTCTATTCAACCCGTAGAGTGGATGAATAGTTCGATCCGGTGGAGCGAGAGGGAGGCACGGCTGATGTCGGGACCGCGACCCGTACGGGCGGCACGAGGCACGGAGCTCAGTGCCCTGGGGTGGCAGCAGGAGGCCGCCCTGCGCATGCTGCAGAACAACCTCGACCCGGAGGTCGCCGAGCATCCGGACAAGCTCGTCGTCTACGGCGGCACGGGCAAGGCGGCCCGTGACTGGCGGTCCTTCGACGCCATGGTCCGCACCCTGCGCACGCTCAAGGCCGACGAGACGATGCTCGTCCAGTCCGGCCGCCCGGTCGGCGTGATGACCACGCACGAGTGGGCGCCGCGGGTGCTGCTGGCCAACTCCAACCTGGTGGGGGACTGGGCCAACTGGGAGGAGTTCCGCCGGCTGGAGCAGCTGGGGCTGACCATGTACGGCCAGATGACGGCCGGTTCGTGGATCTACATCGGCACCCAGGGCATTCTGCAGGGCACCTACGAGACGTTCGCGGCGGTCGCCGCCAAGCGCTTCGGCGGCTCGCTGGCCGGCACGATCACGCTCACCGCCGGACTCGGCGGCATGGGCGGCGCGCAGCCGCTCGCCGTGACCATGAACGACGGCGTCGCGCTGTGCGTCGACTGCGACCCGCGGGCGATCGAGCGCCGCATCGAGCACGGTTATCTCGACGTGCGGGCCGACTCCCTCGACGAGGCGTTGGAGCTGGTCACCACCGCCCGGGACCAGCGCAGACCGCTGTCCGTCGGGCTGCTGGGCAACGCCGCCGAGCTGCTGCCGCGCCTGCTCGCGATGGGCGCGCCGATCGACATCGTCACCGACCAGACCAGCGCCCACGACCCGCTGAGCTACCTGCCGCTGGGTGTGGACTTCGACGACATGGCCGCGTACGCCGCCGAGAAGCCGGCCGACTTCACCCAGCGGGCCCGCGAGTCCATGGCCCGCCACGTGGAGGCGATGGTCGGTTTCCTGGACGCGGGCGCCGAGGTCTTCGACTACGGCAACTCCATCCGGGGCGAGGCCCAACTCGCCGGATACGACCGGGCGTTCGCGTTCCCCGGGTTCGTCCCCGCCTACATCAGGCCGCTGTTCGCGGAGGGCCGCGGACCGTTCCGCTGGGCCGCGCTGAGCGGTGACGCCAAGGACATCGCCGCCACCGACCGGGCGGTGCTCGACCTCTTCCCGGAGAACGAGTCGCTGGCCCGCTGGATCAAGCTGGCCGGTGAGCGGGTCACGTTCCAGGGCCTGCCCGCCCGGATCTGCTGGCTGGGCTACGGCGAGCGGGACCGGGCCGGTGAGCGCTTCAACGACATGGTGGCGAGCGGTGAGTTGAGCGCGCCGCTGGCCATCGGCCGCGACCACCTGGACTGCGGTTCGGTCGCCTCGCCCTACCGGGAGACCGAGGCGATGCTCGACGGCTCCGACGCCATCGCGGACTGGCCGCTGCTCAACGCGATGGTCAACGTGGCGTCCGGCGCGTCGTGGGTGTCGGTGCACCACGGGGGCGGCGTCGGCATGGGCCGGTCGCTGCACGCCGGTCAGGTCTGTGTCGCGGACGGCACCGCGCTGGCCGGCGAGAAGCTGCGCCGGGTGCTGACCAACGACCCGGGCATGGGCGTCATCCGGCACGTCGACGCCGGCTACGAGCGGGCCGACGAGGTCGCCGCCGAACGCGGCGTGCGCGTCCCGATGCGCGAGACGGACCCGGCGTGAGCGGCCACCGGGCGGTGACGCCCCACCAGAGGACCGCCGAGACCGACGCGACGGCGTCCACCCCCGCGGCGTCCACCTCCGACGAGTCCGC
>NZ_BAAHCA010000127.1:0-8748 GCF_054776295.1 Streptomyces sparsus | reverse complement strand
CAAGCCCTCCGAGTCGGCGCCGCCGAGGCCCGCCTTGGTGCCGGCGGCGGCAGCGGAGCCGCCGATCGCAGCCGCGCCCACACCGCCCACGACGCCGGCAGCCTTGACCGAGTACGTCGCCGCGAACCAGCCGATGACCGCGACCGGAAGCAGCAGCCGCAGCCGCTCGTTGACGTCCTTGACCTCCATGGCGGCGATACGGCACTTGGCGCACTCTTCCAGATGCTTGCGCAGCCCGCGTTCCGCGCGCATCCGCAGACCGCCGCGCGCATACGCGCCGAGCCGGTCGGCGAACCGCGCGCAGTCTCCGCCGGAGGTCAGCGACTGGTTGACGTGCGCCTGCAGGTAGGCCTGCTTGAGGCCTTCCCGCGCCCGGTGGGCGAGCACCGCCGTGGCGTTGGCGGTGAGACCCAGGATGGGCGCCACCTCCTGCGGGGAGGAGTCCTCCACGGTGGTGTGCCACAGCACTGTCTGCCAGCGCTCCGGCAGAGCTCGGAACGCCTGCACCACCATCGAGTGCTCGGCCTCGTGCATGGCTCGCACGTCGGCGCCGAGGTCGAGCGTGTCCTCGTCGCTGGCGTGCGAGCCGACAGCAGACGTGGCGAACAGCGCGAAGTCCTCAACAAGGTGCTCGCGTTTGGCGGTTCGCCCCCAGGACGCGGCGGTGTGGCGGACGGCCGTCAGCAGGTAGGCACGGACTGCCGTGTCCGGCCCCTTGCCGCCGCGCACGGCTTGCAGGGTGCGGGCGAACACCTCGTTGGTGAGGTCGTCCGCGGTGTCCGCGTCGCGGCAGCAGGTGCGCGCGTAACGGCGGACCGCCTCGGTGTGCCGCCGGTACAGCTCGTCGTAGGCCTCGGCGTCGCCGTCGCGCATGCGCGACACCAACTCGCTGTCACCGACGGACTCGCCGTCACCGACCGACTGGCGGCCACCGACCGACTCGCCGATTTCCACCGGTTCGAGGTCAGCGCCCTCCCCGGCGGGACCGGCCAGGTCCTCACCGGCGGGACCGGCCAGGTCCTCCCCGGCGGAACTGGGGAGATAGCCGCCGAGGGCGCCCCCGCCTGCCGCACCCGATCCGGCCGGGCCGGAACGCTGGACCGGCACCGCCTGCGCCGTCTCCGGTGGGTCGGACGCTGCCGAGGAACCCGAGGGCGCGGACGGCTGCGAGGAACTCGAGCCGTCCTGGGAGCCCGGCGCATCCGGGGAGCCCGGGGCATCCGGGGAGCGCGAGGCGTCGGGGCCCCCCGAGGAGGCTGGCGCGTCCGGGGAGCCTGGCGCCTGGCCGTCGGGCGGACCGGCTTGAAGCGGGACCTTCGGAGCGGTGGCCTCGCCCGGGTCGTGCGGACGCCTGGTTCCCCGCGGTTCGTCCCGCCCCTCAACACCCATGACGGAAACTCCTGTAGACCCTGTTGCAGCCAACCACCGGCACAGAGTCCCACAGCGTCAGCGCGTGGGAGCGGGCCCCGCAACGCAACCACCCGTCCGGGTAGGTTTCGCACGGGCGAGCCCGGAGCCTCACCCTTTCGGGCGGCGGCTCCAGGCCGAGAGCCGTCGTGCGTCAGGCGCCTTCGCGCGAACGAAGACCCTGCAAGAGGATGTCGAGCAACCTGGTCGACGCCTCCGCCTGCTGCTCGGCGTCCGGCAGTGACGGTGCGGTGGTGGCTATGACCAGCAGCACGTCGGCGACCGTGACGTCCTCCCGCAGAGAGCCGGACTCCCTCGCCCTGTCGACGAGTTGGCTGACCACTGCCAGCAGTTCGGTGACGGCCTCTCCCTCACCCTCGACGGCCTCCACACCAGTCCCCGCGTCGCCATCGACCCCTCCGCCGAGGCCGGCCACCTCCCCCGCGGCGGCAGCCTCCTGCGCCTCCCCCCGGGCCTCACCGGCGCGCGGTCCACTCACCGCCGCGCCCGTCGAGAGCGGACCACGCTGCTCCCCCGCGGCCGCGTCTCCCTCTGCCGCGGAGGTGTCCGCGACCAGCCGCAGATCCGGCCCCCCGGAGCTGTCGGCCGGCTGCCGCTGGTGCGGCACCCGCAAGTGAGCCGAGGGCTGCGATGCCGCGCCGTCAGCCCCGGCCCGCAGGACACGCGGCGGCAGCAACCGGCCCGCGCCCGAAGCCACCGAGCTGCGCAGGAATCGCGCCAGCGCGGCCCAGGGGTCCGTCTCCTGGCTGAGCGCCGTACGTGCCTGTTCGGTCAGCCTGGCCGTCTCCTCCTCGGCTATCCGCTGCACCAGGACTTCCTTGCTCGGGAATCGGCGGTAGACCGTTCCCACCCCGACCCGGGCCCGTCGCGCGACGTCCTCCATAGGGGCGCCGTAACCCAACTCGCCGAACACCTCGCGGGCTGCCCGCAGTACGTGCTCGAGATTGCGCTGCGCGTCGATACGCAGCGGAGCCGATCGCCCCCCGCCGCCTGCCCCGTCCGGTGAGGCGGCCTCGGTCACCCCGTGTGCGTCCTGAATGGTGTGAACACCCTGAACACCCTGAACACCCTGAATACGCATAGTCGTTCCCCCGGTAATCACTGTCTCCCCCCGGAGACTCCCCGTCGTAGGCCGGCTCGCGAAGACCACGCCCCGCCACCGGCCGACTACGAACATAGTTGAGCGGTCGTCGGGAGAGAAGGGGGCTGGTTCCTGGTGGACTGCCCCCGATCGGAGTACAGACCTGTTCTGCCCGCTTTAGGCACCTGATCCACTCCTGTCAAAACCCTCCTGACCTGTGCATTCTTGCACCCGGTCCGACGATGGAGCGATCCGGAGGTTGAGCCTCCACCGGTCACACAATTCCTGAGACCTGTGGACAAACACCTGCCCGGCGGTGCGTCATGGACAGGTGACGCATGGACAGGGGTCGAAGGTGGCGAAGGAAACACGGCGCGTTCTGGTGATCGGTGGCGGGTATGTCGGCATGTACACCGCTCTGCGCCTCCAGAAGAAGCTCAAGCAGGAACTCAGAGCCGCCCGCGAGGGAGACGGCGGCGTGGAGATCGTCGTCGTCAGCCCCGAGCCGTACATGACGTACCAGCCGTTCCTCCCCGAGGCCGCCGCCGGCTCCATCTCCCCGCGCCACGTCGTCGTGCCCCTGCGCCGGGTACTGCCGCACTGCCGGATCATCGTCGGCGAGGCCACCGCCGTCGACCACGCCCGCCGCACCGCCACCGTCGAGACCATCGCCACCCAGGACGAGGGCGGCGGACCGCTCGACGTCACCTACGACGAGCTGGTCCTCGCCCCCGGATCGGTGTCCCGCACTCTGCCCGTGCCCGGCCTGGCAGAGGTGGGCATCGGCTTCAAGACCGTCGAGGAGGCCATCGGGCTGCGCAACCACGTCCTGGAACAGCTCGACATCGCCTCCTCCACCCGGAACCCCGACATCCGCGACGCCGCACTCACCTTCGTTTTCGTCGGCGGCGGATACGCCGGCGTCGAAGCGCTGGCCGAACTCGAGGACATGGCCCGCTACGCCTGCCGCTACTACCACAACCTGCGGCCTGAGGAGCAGAAGTGGATCCTCGTCGAGGCCAGCGACCGGATCCTGCCCGAAGTCGGCGAGGAGATGGGCAAGTACGCGGTGCGCGAGCTGCGCGGCAGGAACATCGACGTCCGGCTGGAGACCCGACTCGACAGCTGCGAGAACCGCGTCGCGGTCCTCAGTGACGGGGCTCGCCACCCCTGCCGGACGCTGGTGTGGACCGCCGGCGTGAAACCCCACCCCGTCATCGCCGCGAGCGACCTGCCGCGCACCGCCCGCGGACGCCTGCGGGGCACCGCCACGCTGCGCGTCGAAGGCGTGGAACACGCCTGGGCGGCCGGGGACGCGGCCGCCGTGCCCGACCTCACCGCGGACGACCCGGGCCAGGAGTGCGCCCCCAACGCCCAGCACGCGGTCCGCCAGGCGCGCCTGCTCGGCGACAACATCGTCGCCACGCTCCGCGGCGAACCCCTGGGCACCTACCGGCACTCGTACGCGGGATCCGTCGCCTCGCTCGGTCTCCACAAAGGTGTCGCGCGAGTGTACGGCCGCAAGCTGAAGGGCTACCCTGCCTGGCTCATGCACCGCGTCTACCACCTCAGCAGGGTGCCCACCTTCAACCGCAAGGCCCGGGTGCTCGCCGAATGGACCCTCGCCGGGTTCTTCAAGCGGGAGATCGTCTCCCTCGGCTCGCTGGAACACCCCCGTGCGGAGTTCGAGATGGCGGCGGGGGACGGGCACCGCCCTCCGCGGCGCTGACGCATGTCAGTCCCGTCGGCCACACTGGACATGTGACCATGGGTGCACTCCCGTCAGCAATGAGTCACGATCACCCCCGCTCCTCCCCTGACTCCCGGCAGAATCGGATCTAACCGCAGTGAACTTCACGCGCTGGAGCGCCCGCCTGCCCGGCACGCAGCGACGCATCGCTGCCGCGCGGGCGGGGAAGGCCGCCGATTCCGCAGCCGTCGCCCCCGCCGCACCCGGCTGGGAGGTGCCTTCCGCGCGCGCGGAACCCGTCGACCCCTCCCGGGCCACGGTGCGCACCGCCGCGATCGGCTCGTCCGGCATCGAGGAGCTGTCGGTGCACCGGCTGCTCGGCCAGGTGCCCGCCCTCGTCGCGGTGGTGCGGGGGCCCGAGCACCGCATCGCCTACGTCAACGACGCGTACGCCCGGGCGTTCGGTCCGCGCAGCATCGGCACACCGGCGAGGGAGTCGCTCCCCGAGCTCGTCGAGTTGGGGCTGCTGCCGCTGATGGAGCAGGTGCTGCGCAGCGGCAAACCCCGCACGGTCAAGGCCCGTCGCGTCCCGGGCGACCCCAAGCCCAGCCACTACACGTTCACCTGCACGCCGATCGATCTGACGGCGACGCCGGCCCGGGCGGACGGGGAGCGCCCGGCAGCGCAGGACGGTGCCCGGCCCGCGCAAGGCGGCGCGCCCAAGGGGAAGGCGACCACCCGGGACGATCGGGGCGTGCTGGTGTTCGCCACCGACGTGACGGACCAGATCGAGTCCGCCGAACGGCTGCGGGCCAGTGAGGCCCGCCAGCGGGAAGCGGCCGTCACTCTGCAACGCAGCCTGCTGCCGCAGGAACTCGAACAGCCCGACGACCTGCGGGTGGCCGCCACCTACCAACCGGGCGGCACCGAGGCCGCCGTCGGAGGCGACTGGTACGACGTCATCACCCTCGGCGCCGGCCGAACCGCCCTCGTCATCGGCGACGTCATGGGCCGCGGAGTCCGCGCGGCTGCCGTCATGGGCCAGCTGCGCACAGCCGTGCGGGCCTACGCCCGCCTCGACCTGCCGCCGCACGAGGTCCTGCAGCTGCTCGACGGACTCGCCGCCGAGATCGACGCCAGCCAGATCGCCACCTGCGTCTACGCGGTGCACGATCCCAACGAGGGTCGGCTCATCTACTCCTCCGCGGGCCACCTGCCGATCCTCGTGCGCAACGCGGACGGCACGGTGCACCGGGCGGACGAGCCCACCGGTCCGCCGCTGGGCACCGGCGGCTGGCTGCACACCTCCGGGTCCGTTCCGTTCGGTGAGGGCGCTACGGCCGTGCTGTACACCGACGGGCTCGTCGAACGCCGCGACGCCGACATCGACGAAGGCGTGGAAACCCTGGAACGGGCCTTCGCCGGGGCCACCGGCGCGCCCGACATCATCTGCGGCCGCCTCCTGCGGGCCCTGGGCATCACCGCCGAGCACGACGACGACGTGGCCGTGCTGGTCCTGCAGCACCCGGCCCGCACCGGGCACGAAGCCGAGCTGTTCCACAACGCCGCGCTCGACCTGCTCGGTGGTGTCGAGGCCGCACCCCGTGCCCGCGCCTTCGCCATGGGCGTGCTCACCTCCTGGCGCTTTCCCCGCGAACTGCACGACCTCGGAGTGCTCGCGGCCAGTGAGCTGGTCGCCAACTCCCTGCAGCACGGGACCCCTCCCATGCGCCTCCGGCTTCGCCGCACCGACCGGCGACTCATCATCGAGGTGACCGACGGCGACGATCACCTGCCTCGTCGGCGTCGGGCCGAACCGGCCGACGAGTCGGGCCGCGGCATCTCCATCGTCGCGACGATCGCCTCGTCGTGGGGATCGCGCCGAACGCCGGGCGGTGGCAAGGCCGTGTGGTGCGAGTTCGCCCTGCCGCGCTCCTGACCACCCCGCCTGACCATCCGCCGCCTGACCACCCGTCTCCCGTGCCATCGCCGCACCACCGCCCTGCGGCCTCGTTCGCTGGCTGACGGCCCGACCCGCCCGATCGTCAGACCGCGACCAGCTCCTTTGCGACCGGGGGCGACGCTGCCCGCAGCATCGGGTTGTCCTGCGCGGGGGTGAGACGGCGACCCAGCCGGAGTGCCAGCGCACTGACACCCAGCGAGCAGAACACCAGCATGACGATGTACGCGGCGTACGCGCCCTGGGCCGCCATCAGGCCGCCGACTGCCGGCCCCACAGCCACACCCAGCTGCTTGACCAGTGCGAACGCCGAGTTGTACTGCCCGATCATGCGGCTGGGTGCAAGGTCGGCGACCATCGGGGCGACCGTCGGGGAGAGCATCGCCTCACCGACCCCGAACAGTGCGTAGGTGCTTATCAGCAGGGCGGTGGCCACTGCCTGGGCGTGCGGCACCAGACCGGAGGTACCTGCGGCGATCCAGGCGACCGCCCATATCAGCCCGACGAGGGCGATGACCCGGCTGCGCCGCTTGCCGTCCACCATGCGCAGCACCACGAACTGAGCCAGCACGATCACGGCGGTGTTGGCGAACAGGGCGAAGCCGAGCGTTGAGGTGGAAACCCCGGTGACCTCCACGCCGTACACGGCGAGACCGGACTCGAACTGGCCGTAGCAGGTGAAGAAGAGAACGAAGCCGAGCACGCAGAGCAGGACCATCGCCCGGTCGTTGAGCATGCCGCGCCACCCGCCGCCGGTACGGTCGGGGTCCGTCGGCATGGTCTCGCCGACGCCCGCCGTCCGCGGCATCCGCACGGTCAGCAGCACGCCGGCCAGCACGACGAACATGACCGCCTCGATTCCGAACAGCAGGGTGAAGCTGCTCGGCCGATGCTCGTCGACGAGTTGGCCGCCGAGCAGCCCGCCGAATCCCATGCCCAGGTTGTTCAGAAAGAACTGGGTGGCGAAGGCGCGCGACCGGGTGGTGGTCGTGGAACACCAGACGATCATCGTCGCGAGCGACGGCTGGAGCACCGCGATGCCGGCACCCATGACGGCGGCGGATGCCAGCACGAGCGGCGCGCTGGTGGAGAGACCGAACCCGAGTGCTCCGCCGGAGGCCGCAGCCGTGCCCGCGAGCGCCACCGGCATCGGCCCGTGGCGGTCGATGACCCGACCGATGAAGGGCAGCACCAGGAGCGCCGCCGCGGCGAAGGCGGCCAGCACCGCCCCGGCCGTGCTCGGGCCGAGCTCCCGCACCCGAGCGACGTAGAGAAACAGATACGGAACGGTGAAGCCGCTGCCGAACGCGCTCAACGCGTTCCCGAGCTGGATCCGGCGCAAGGTCGCGCCCATCGCGGTGGTCACACTCACCTACCTAGGTCGTTGTGGTTCGTCGACGCCGCAGGTCGGCGGTCGTCGTGCTGCTGTCGGCGCCACCGCCGGCCGACCAGTTCCGTACGCCTGCTCGACTTCGGCCCGCCACGGACGTGGACAGGGCTGGGCTGGGAGGAGCAGGGCAGGGCAGGGCAGGACTGGACTGGGCAAGGCACGCGGGGGCAAGCCAAGAGCTGAGAGCTCAAGACTTCGAAGCTAAAGAGTACACACGGCAAGTCTTCGACGCCAATGACGTTCGTGGGATACTCCGGCCATGTCAGACCGTCAGCCCTCACTCGACGAGCAGATCGCGATCTACCAGCGCGAGTACCGCGACCTCGATCCCCAGGTGGAGAAGGTGGTCAGCGCACTGAGCCGTCTCGATCGCCGGATGAGCGTCGCCTACGGACGCCAGCTCGCCACGCTGGGCCTCAACAGCGCCGAGTGGGAGGTGCTGAAGGCCCTGGTCATGGTCGGTCGGCCGTACCAGCTCTGGCCGGGCACGATCGCCAAGCAACTGGGTCTGACGCCGGCGGCCATGACGCACCGCATCGACCGCATGGTCGCTGCGGGCCTCGTCACCCGCGAGCGTGACGAGGAGAACCGGGTGCGGGTGATCATCGGCCTGACCGACGAGGGCCGGGAGAAGTGGTTGCAGGTCATGCGCCAGGCGTCGTCCTTCGAGGAGTACCTGCTCCAGGACCTCTCCCAGGAGGACCGCGGGCAGCTGGGAGACCTGCTGACCCGCCTGCTGGACCGGGTCTCGGCGCACCTCGACTGAGCCCTCTCGGGCCGGCTGCCGCACGGGAGCCACGGACCGGCAGGAGGCGGAGTTGACACGGCCCCACGATCTCCGTAATGTTCTTCGGGTTGCCGCGGGGCTGTCTGGTCCTGGTGGCGGCGCTTCTGCCACTGCCGGTGGCGTTCACACACTCTGAGTTTGTTCCCCGTGAGGGTCTCTTTCGGTTTTCCGGAATTGGTTCGGTCGGCTCGATTTTGAGTCGTCGGGGGAATCCTCTAAAGTGGTGGACACGCCGGAAGGCGCGACAAAAGCTTTTCGGAGCGTTTGTGGTGCTGGGTGGTGGAGCCTCTGTTCCGACGGAGGATCGGATTGTGGAATTCGGCCGGGAACGGTCGGGGGAAAGAGTCTGATAGAGTCGGAAACACCGAAGGGAAGCGCCCGGAGGAGACCCGGAAGGGAATCCGAAGGAAGC
>NZ_BAAHCA010000126.1:0-8752 GCF_054776295.1 Streptomyces sparsus | reverse complement strand
CACCCCGCCGCCCGGCTACGGGTACCCGCACGAGGCCGGCCGGCCGTTCCCGCCCGCTCCCGGTGAGCCGCACGGGCAGGCCACCGCCGGCCAGCCGTACCCGTACGCCGCCCCGCCGATGCCGACGTACGGCCACGGGGGATGGGCGCACTACCAGCAGAAGCCGCCGACCAGCGGGATCTGCACCGCCTCGATGGTGGTCGGCATCATCGCGGTGGTGGTCACCTGCACCATCTGGGGCGCGTTCCTCGGCATCCTGATGGGCCCGGTCGGTCTCGGCCTCGCGGTGGCGGCCCGCCGGCGGATCAACCGCGGCACGGCCCACGGCAGCGGCTTCGCCACCGCCGGACTGGTGCTCGGCATCGTGGCGACGGTGCTGTCCGCGGTGCTGGTGGCCCTCCTGGTGTTCGTGCTCTCGGAGACGGCCTCCGAGGAAGGCCCCGGGTCCGGAACCGTGGAGTACGAGTACGACGCCCGGATGAACCACTCGGAGACCGAATTCGTCGTGTAATCAAAAGGCAACGACGGAATCCCTTGTTCCCGTGACGACTTCCTGCCAGGATCGGCCACCATCACCGGCCGACGCCGCATCACGCCCTTGTGAGGCAGGAGAGCTCGATGGTCCAGCGCTTCGACGTGGCCGCCCGCTTCGCGGACGGCGTCCAGTACCTCGACGGAAAGCCCGCCGCGGGCCGTTCGGGGCGCGCCCAGGTCATCACCGACCCGGCGACCGGGGAGCAGGTCCTCCGCTACGAACTGGCCGCCACCGCCGAGGGCGACGACGCGGTCGCCGCCGCGTCCCGCGCGCTGCCGGGGTGGGCGGCGGCGCCGCCGGCCGAGCGGTCCGACGCACTGCACCGGTTCGCGGCGGTGCTCGCCGACCGGGCCGGTGAGTTCGCCTACGCCGAGTCCCTCCAGTGTGGCAAGCCGATCCGGCTTACCACCGAGTTCGACGTGCCGGGCTCGGTCGACAACGCCTCCTTCTTCGCCGGCGCCGCCCGGCACCTCCAGGGCACGGCCGCCGCCGAGTACTCCGGCGACCACACCTCCTACGTCCGACGGGAACCGGTCGGGGTGGTCGGCTCCGTCGCACCCTGGAACTACCCGCTCCAGATGGCTGCCTGGAAGGTGCTGCCGGCGATCGCCGCAGGCAACACCATCGTGCTCAAGCCCGCCGAGACGACACCGCTGACCTCGTGGATGTTCGCCGCCGCGGCCACCGAGGCCGGGCTGCCGGACGGCGTGGTCAACATCGTCTCCGGGGCCGGCCCCGAGGCGGGCGAGCACCTGGTCTCCCACCCCGACGTGGCCATGACGTCCTTCACCGGGTCCACCGAGGTCGGACGCCGGGTGGCGGAGCTCGCCACCCGCGGCGTCAAGCGACTGCACCTGGAACTGGGCGGCAAGGCGCCCTTCGTCGTCTTCGACGACGCCGACCTGGAGGCGGCGGTGCACGGAGCCGTCGCCGGGGCCCTGATCAACACCGGCCAGGACTGCACCGCCGCCACCCGCGCCTACGTGCAGCGCCCCCTCCACCAGGCCTTCGTCCAGGGCGTCGCCGACCTGATGGCGAGCGTCCGCCTCGGTGACCCCTTCGACGCGGACACCGACCTGGGGCCGCTCATCTCGTACGCCCATCGAGACCGGGTCGCCGGCTTCGTCGAGCGCGCCAGGGCCTACGCCACCGTGGTCACCGGCGGCGGCCCGCCGTCGTTCGCCGCCGGGGACCCGATGGCCCGCGGAGCCTTCTACCGGCCCACGCTCGTCACCGGGGCCCCGCAGGACAGCGAGATCGTGCAGCGTGAGGTGTTCGGTCCGGTGCTCACCGTGCTGCCCTTCGACAGCGACGACGAGGGCCTGGCCCTCGCCAACGACTCGCCCTACGGGCTGGCCGCGTCCGCCTGGTCCCGGGACGTCTACCGTGCCGCCCGCGCCACCCGCGAGATCCGGGCGGGCTGCGTCTGGGTCAACGACCACATCCCCATCATCAGCGAGATGCCGCACGGCGGCTTCCGCTCGTCCGGCTACGGCAAGGACATGTCGGCCTACTCCTTCGAGGAGTACACGCAGGTCAAGCACGTCATGTACGACAACACCGCCATCGCCCGCAAGGACTGGCACCGCACGGTCTTCGGCACCCGCTGAACCGCCGCCGGCCCTCCCGGCAACCCCCCACTCCTTCCCTGAACACCTCCCAGGAAGGCAGTACCGAAGTGAAACCCCCTCAGAACGCCGACGACCTCTGCGCCGACCTGCCCGAGTCCGTCCAGGCGGCGTGGCAGCGCAGCCTCACCAGCGGACGAGCCGCGATGTCCCGCCGCCGCCTGCTCACCGGCATGTCGGCCGTCGCCGGCGGCGGCCTGCTCGCCGCCTGCGGCATCCCGCCGGCCCAGGGCGGTGGCACCGAACCGGACGAGAGCCAGGACCGCTCGGACCGCGACAAGACCCTGACCTTCTCGAACTGGCCGCTCTACGTGGACGTCGACGACGAGGACGAGAGCCGGCGGCCGACGCTCGACGCCTTCCAGCGCGAGTCCGGCATCAAGGTCAAGTACATCGAGGACATCAACGACAACAACGAGTTCTACGGCAAGATCAAGCCTCAACTCGCCGCCGGCCAGGACATCGGCCGGGACCTGGTGTGCCTCACCGACTGGATGGCCGGACGCCTCATCCGGCAGGGCTGGGCGCAGCGCCTGGACCCGGCCAACATGCTCAACGCCGTCGCCAACCTCGAACCGCGCTTCCGGGTCGCCCCGCACGACCCGGGCCGCCAGTTCAGCTACCCGTGGGCCGGCATCGCGACCGTGGTGGCGTACAACAAGAAGGCCACCAAGGGCAAGGCGGTCACCAGCGTCAGCCAACTGCTGGAGGACGAGTCCCTCAAGGGCCGCGTCTCGCTGCTCACCGAGATGCAGGACACCGTCGGCCTGACGCTGCTCGACATGGGCAAGGACTCCACGACGTTCACCGCCGACGACTTCGACGCGGCGATCGCCCGCATCCAGAAGGCCGTCGACCGCAAGCAGGTCCGCCGGTTCACCGGCAACGACTACGTCGACGAACTCGACCGGGGTGACATCGCGGCCTGCGTCGCCTGGGCCGGCGACATCGTCCAGCTCCAGTTCGACAACCCCGACGTGGAGTTCGCGGTGCCCGCCGCCGGTTACCTCTTCGGCACCGACGACCTGCTGGTGCCCGCCGGGGCGAAGCACAAGAAGAACGCCGAGGCCCTGATCGACTACTACTACCGGCCCGAGGTCGCCGCCGAACTGGCCGCCTGGGTCAACTACATCACGCCGGTCGCCGGAGCCGGGCCGGAGCTCGCGAAGATCGACGAGGACCTCGCCGGTGACCCGCTCATCGTGCCGGACGCGGACATGATCGCCAAGGGCCGCAACTTCCGTCCGCTCTCCGCCGCCGAGGAGCGCGACTTCGAGGACAAGTTCGCCAAACTGATCGGCGCCTGAGCGCCCCGGCCCACGTTTCGAGGAACGGCCCGCCACATGACTGCCATCACGCTTTCCCAGGTCAGCAAGGTCTACGGGGACGTCACCGCCGTCCACCCCCTCGACCTCACCATTCCCGAGGGTTCCTTCTTCGCCCTGCTCGGCGCCTCCGGCTGCGGCAAGACCACCACCCTGCGCATGATCGCCGGGCTGGAGGAGCCCACCACCGGCCGGGTGCTGCTCGGCGAGCAGGACATCACCGACCTTCCGCCGCACCGGCGGCCCGTCAACACCGTCTTCCAGAACTACGCCCTGTTCCCGCACCTCAGCGTCCACGACAACGTGGCGTTCGGGCTGCGCCGGCGCGGCATCGGCTCGGTCGGCAAGCAGGTCGACGAGATGCTGGAACTCGTCGAGCTCGGTGGACTCGGCCGCCGCCGGCCCCGGCAGCTCTCCGGCGGCCAGCAGCAGCGGGTGGCCCTGGCCCGTGCCCTCATCAACCGCCCCAGCGTGCTGCTTCTCGACGAGCCGCTGGGCGCGCTCGACCTGAAACTGCGCCGCCAGATGCAGCTGGAGCTCAAGCGCATCCAGACCGACGTCGGCATCACCTTCGTGCACGTCACCCACGACCAGGAGGAGGCCATGACGATGGCCGACTCGGTCGCGGTGATGTACGGCGGCCGGGTCGAGCAGCAGGGCCCGCCCGCGGACCTCTACGAGAACCCCCGCAGCACCTTCGTCGCCAACTTCCTCGGCACGTCCAACCTGGTCAGGGCCGAGGTGGCCGAGACCTCGGGCGGCGAGATGACCCTCCGGGCCGGCGGCGGCACCCTGCGCCTCCCGGCCGGACGGGCCCCCGAGGGCACCGGCCGCGGCGACGCGGTACCGGCCGGGGTGCGCCCGGAGAAGATCTCCATGGTCGCCGCCGACGACGCGGCGAGCGTGCCCGCCGGCCACAACCAGCTCACCGGCACCGTCACCGACACCGGGTTCCTCGGCGTCTCCACGCACTACCTGGTGTCCAGCCCGGCCTGCCCGGAACTCACCGTCTACGCCCAGAACACCGGGCGGAACGCCCGCCTCGCGCCCGGCGCCGAGGTCGTCCTGCACTGGCAGCCCGAGCACACCTTCGCCCTCGACGCCACGCAGGCCATCAACGCCGGCACCGAGGAGGCGACGCCGCGATGACCGCACCTCCCGCCCTCGGGGCCGCCGCCCCCGAGACGGCACCGCCCGACCCGCCGCCCCCGGCCCCCACCGGACGCCGCCGGCTCACCGCCTACTGGCTGCTGCTGCCCGCCGGCCTGTGGCTGGCCGTCTTCTTCGTCGCGCCGCTGTTCTACCAGGCGTCCACCTCCGTGCAAACCGGCTCGCTGGAGGAGGGCTACCGCGTCACCTGGCACTTCGCCACCTACTGGGAGGCGCTCCGGGACTACGGGCCGCACTTCCTGCGGTCCTTCGGCTACGCCGCCGTCGCCACCGCGCTCTGCCTGGTCATCGGCTACCCGCTCGCGTACTTCATCGCCTTCCGGGCCGGCCGCTGGCGCGGACTGATGCTGGTCATGGTCATCGCGCCGTTCTTCACCAGCTTCCTCATCCGCACCCTCGCCTGGAAGACGATCCTGTCCGACGGCGGCCCGGTGGTGTCCGTGCTCGGCGCGGTCGGCGTGCTCGACGTCACCAGCTGGCTCGGCCTCACCTCCGGCGAACGTGTGCTCGCCACCCCGCTCGCCGTGGTCTGCGGGCTCACCTACAACTTCCTCCCCTTCATGATCCTCCCGCTGTACGGCTCGCTGGAACGGATCGAGCCCAGCCTGCACGAGGCCGCCCGCGACCTGTACGCCACACCCGCCACCACCTTCCGCAAGGTGACCTTCCCGCTGTCGCTGCCCGGCGTCGTGGCCGGCACACTGCTCACCTTCATCCCGGCGTCCGGCGACTACATCAACGCGCAGCTGCTCGGGTCACCGAACGAGCAGATGGTCGGCAACGCCATCCAGAAGCAGTTCCTCAACGTGCTCGACTACCCGACGGCGGCAGCCATGTCGTTCATCCTGATGGCCCTGATCCTGGTGATGGTGACGGTCTACATGCGCAGAGCGGGAACGGAGGACCTCGTCTGATGTCCGCCATGCTGACCTCCACCACCCGCTGGATCCGGCGCAACCTCGTCGTCGTCGCCGGCCTGCTGGCGCTGTCCTACCTGCTGATACCCAACCTCGTCGTCCTGCTGCTGTCGTTCAACAAGCCCGCCGGCCGCTTCAACTACGAGTGGCGCGAGTTCTCCACCGACGCCTGGACCGACCCGTGCGGCGTCGCCGAGATGTGCGGATCGCTCGGCCTGAGCCTGCGCATCGCCGTGCTGGCCACCCTGGTCGCCACCGTCTTCGGCACCCTGGCCGCGTTCGCCCTCGCCCGCTACCGCTTCCGCGGCAAGTCCACCACCCAGGCGCTGGTGTTCCTCCCCATGGCCATGCCCGAGGTGGTGATGGCGGCCTCCCTGGGCACGCTGTTCCTCAACATGCGCGTCGGCTTCGGTTTCGTCACCATCCTCATCGCGCACATCATGTTCTGCCTCAGCTTCGTGGTCGTCGCCGTCAAGGCGCGGGTGGCGTCCATGGACCCCCGGCTGGAGGAGGCCGCCCGCGACCTCTACGCGGGGCCGCTCCAGACCTTTCTGCGGGTCACCCTGCCGCTGGCCGCGCCCGGCATCGCCGCCGGCGCCATGCTGAGCTTCGCGTTGTCCTTCGACGACTTCATCATCACCCAGTTCAACGCCGGCCCGTCCACGGTGACCTTCCCGATGTTCGTCTGGGGCGCGGCGCAACGCGGCGTCCCCGTGCAGGTCAACGTGATCGGAACCGCGATGTTCGTCATCGCGATCGCCGTCGTGCTCGCCGGCCAGGTCGCCGGCAACCGCCGCAGAAGGAGCCGATGACCGTGGACGTCCGCCCGTCGCTCGCCGACGCCTCACCCGTGCCCTTCTGGCTCGACGACCCGGAACGCCCCAGGGCGCTGCCCCGGCTGGTCGGTGACGAGCACTGCGACCTGCTCGTCGTCGGCGGCGGCTACAGCGGCCTCTGGACGGCGCTGCTCGCCAAGGAACGCGACCCGTCCCGCGACGTCGTGCTGATCGAGGCCCGCGAGTCCGCGTGGGCCGCCTCCGGCCGCAACGGCGGTTTCTGCGCCGCGTCCCTCACCCACGGCATCGACAACGGCGTCAACCGCTGGCCCGGCGAGATGGCCGAACTGGAACGGCAGGGCCTGCGCAACCTGGACGGCATCGAGGCGGCCGTCGCGCGCTACGACATCGACTGCGACTTTCGGCGCAGCGGCGAGATCGACGTCGCGACCGAACCCCACCAGGTGGACGAACTGCACGAGGCGCACCGGCGGGCCACCGAACTGGGCCTGGACGCCGGCGAGTTGCTGGACGGAAAGCAGGTGAGGGCGGAGGTCAACTCGCCGACGTTCCTGGCCGGCCGCTGGGACCGCGACGGCGTCGCCATGCTCAACCCGGCCCGCCTCGCCTGGGGACTGCGGCGCGCCTGCCGGGAAGTGGGCGTGCGCATTCACGAGAACACCCCGGCGCTGGGCCTCGCCGCCCGCCCGGCGTCGATGGCCGTCCGCACCCCGCACGGCCGGGTCTTCGCCCGCCGGGTGGCGCTCGGCACCAACGCCTTCCCGTCGCTGCTCCGCCGCGTCCGCCCCTACGTCGTGCCGGTCTACGACTACGCGCTGATGACCGAACCGCTCGGCCCCGACCAGCTCGCGGCCATCGGCTGGAAGCACCGGCAGGGACTCAGCGACAGCGCCAACCACTTCCACTACTTCCGGATGTCCGCGGACCACCGCATCCTGTGGGGCGGCTACGACGTGCTATACCACTTCGGCAGCCGCATCCACCCCGACCACGACCAGCGCCCGGAGACGTTCCACACCCTCGCCCGGCACTTCTTCCGCTGCTTCCCGCAACTGGAGGGCGTGCGCTTCACCCACAGCTGGGGCGGCGTCATCGACACCTGCTCCCGCTTCTCGCCGTTCTTCGGGACCGCGCACGACGGCCGCGTCGCGTACGCCGCCGGATACACCGGCCTCGGCGTCGGGGCGACCCGCTTCGGCGCGGACGTCATGCTGGACCTGCTCGACGGGGAACACACCGAACGCACCGCGCTGGAGATGGTCCGCAGCAAGCCGCTGCCGTTCCCGCCCGAGCCCGTTCGCTGGGCCGGCATCGGCCTCACCCAGCGCGCCCTGCACCGGGCGGACGCCCGCGGCGGCCGGCGCGGGCCCTGGCTGCGCACCCTGGACCGCATGGGGCTCGGCTTCGACAGCTGACCGCCGTCACCTGCCGCTGTCCGTCGCCACCCGCCGCCGTCCGGCCGCACCGCACGCGTTTCCGTTTCCGTCGGCAGAACCACCCTTCCGTGGCGTAATGACCCGCGCCCGCGCCGCTCTCCCCCCGTGACGAGCGGTCCGGACCGGGACCGCCACGACAAGGAGGCAGGCGTCGATGAGCGGCAACACGGGGTCACGCAGCGCGGTGGAGTGGTTGGCGTCGGTGGCCCCCGACCCGGAGGCGTGCCGCTGGGAGTGGGAGCGCAACCCCCTGGGGGTGGTGCTGCTCCCGGCCGGGCGGCTGTGGGACGTACTGATCCTCGGCGGCGCGCTGGGCCACCCCACGCTGGACGTGCTCACCTGCTGCGTCGACCGGCCGGGGCCGGTGCTGGCCGACTTCGGGGAGAAGCGCATGGGTTACTTCGTGCCACCGGGCACCGCGGCACGCTGGGTGGGCACCGGCGTGCGGGGCGCGGGCCGGGGAACGTGGATCGTCGTCCCCCACCCCGGCCGGCAGGCGGGAGGCACCCGCTGGATCGTGCCACCCGACGGCTCCGGCACGCTCACCGATCCGGCGGTGCTGGAACTGGCGATGCACGAGGCGGCGGCCCGCCTCGCGGGCGGTGCCCGCTGAGCGCCGACCCCGCCGCCAGCAGGGCTGTGCCGAGGAGCAGGCTGCCCACCACGTCCAGCGGCCAGTGGTAACCGCGCACCACCAGGCCGACGCAGCACGCGGCGACGGCCAGGACCGCAGCCGCCCGCAGCGCCCACCGGGCCGCCGCGGAACGGGTCAGGGGCGTCAGCAGTGCGACCGCCGAACCGAAGGCGACCAGGGCGGTCGCGGTGTGGCCCGACGGGTAGTAGCCACTGCCGCCGAGCGGACCCGGCCGGTCCAGCAGCGCCTTGCACGGCACCACCAGCAGCGGCACCGCGGCCATCACCACGGCGTGGCGGGCCACCACCCG
>NZ_BAAHCA010000125.1:0-8764 GCF_054776295.1 Streptomyces sparsus | reverse complement strand
CCCGACGCCGGTCGCGGCTCGGCCGGGTGGGCGGACGGCCACCGCGCGAGCGCGGCCTCGGCCTGCCCGACCAGGAACTCGGTACGGCGGCGGGGCACAAAAACACCGGGCTCCAGCGCCACCCGCACTCCGCAGAACTCGGCCCAGCCGAGCACCTGTTCCAGGGGTACGCCGGCGACCCGCCGGTCGAGCATGGTGTGCAGCTCGGCCGGTGTCCGGGCGGTGGAGAGCAGCAGCCGGGCCTCGTCCTCGGCGAACACGCAGCCGGCGGCGCGGAGCCCGGCAACGAGGGCAGCGGTGGAGAGGGCGGGCGGGGATACCGACATCGAGAGCCTTCCGAGGGGGCGAAGGGCACTCTCCCCGTCACCGGTGCCGGGCGACGACCTGACGACCACGGGAGGAGAGCGTCCCACCTGCTGAAACGGTGATGGGTCCCACCTCCTCGGTCCGCGCGACTGCTGTTCCGGTCGCGGCCACGCTACCCGAGCCCCGCCCCGCCCCGCCCGACGGCTCTCCGCCCGGCACGAGGAGCCTCACCGATCCCGACCCGGCCGCGGACAGGTTCGTCCCCGGCCGGTGCGACCGGGGCCGCCGGCACCGGGCCTCGGTGCGGGGCGGCTCAGGGCGGTCACGAGCGCATCCTCCGCGTCTGCGGGTCGTAGCAGACGAGGCCCATCGCCGCCGCGAGCTCGGCGGCGTAGGCCGACGCCTCCTCGGCCATGCTGGTGCGCATCGGAAAATAGAGGAAAGGGCCGGCCGCCTCCTCGATCAGTGGCCCACTGGACCAGGGAGAGGTGTCCTCCTCGTCCTCCGTGAGGTCCACCCACCGCGCCAGGAGTCCGGCCACGTACTCGGTGATGCGAGGTGACGGTGGCGTCCTCTCGTCCGTTCCGGTGCAGCCGTCGTACAGCCGGCGGAAGGTTTCCGCCGCGTCCGCGTCGTCAACGGGTCTGTCGCCTTCCCACACTGCCAGGTCGTAGCTCATGGGCAGCACGGTGCCACGGCCCGCTGACAGCGCCCTCGGGGTGGCCGGACACGCCGGCCGGGCCCGTTGTCCGAGGGCGCTGTTACGTTCCGACCATGACCGCATCGGACGCCCTTCTCCACCGCATCGAGCGTGACCCGTCCCTGGCTGCCACCCTGGCCTGGCCCGTTGACTTCGACATCGCGCGCCGCGATCCCGTCGAGGACCTCGTGCTCCCTTCGGGAGAGCGGCCGCACCCGGTAGCCGGATGCGGCGCGGGCGGCACGTACTTCCTCTGTGGAAAGGCCGAGAGCGGGAAGCGGCCCGTCCTGTACGCCGATTCCG
This sequence comes from Streptomyces sparsus, assembly GCF_054776295.1. NCBI lineage: Bacteria > Bacillati > Actinomycetota > Actinomycetes > Kitasatosporales > Streptomycetaceae > Streptomyces > Streptomyces sparsus. The sequence goes on along the minus strand of NZ_BAAHCA010000125.1, from coordinate 7,455 downwards.
AGGGTCGGGCCACGCTGGTCGGCGCCGACCTCGCGGAGGCCGTCACGATCATCACCGTCCTGCCCTTCTGGCGTGACCTCGCGAAGGGTCTCCCACTCGGTGAGCTCGGATCGGAACTGCGGGCCGACCACCCGGACTTCGACGTCGAGCGCGACCGGCTCCTGCACGCCCTCGGGCTCACCCCCGTGCCCGAGGAGGAGGCCGTCGCCCGGCTGTTGGCCGTGGCCGCCCGCACCGCCCCGGACTGCCTACCGCGCGTGCCGGACAACGACCACCAGCCCTACGAGCCGCTCTTCGAGGGCGAGCCCGCGTAGCGCAGCCGACTGCGGCCACCCCTACTCCGGGAGGGGTGCGCGGGTGCCCCTACTCGACGCGGTCGAGGAAGCCGAGCACACGATGGCTGACCCGGGTCGCGGCCTGTTCGTCGTAGGTGGGCAGGCTCCTGTCGGTGAACAGGTGCCTGTTGCCGGGGTAGAGGAACAGCTCGCCGTCCGTCGCTGCCCCGACGAGGGCACGGGCGGCATCCACATCCCCCTCCCCGGCGAAGAACGGGTCCGCGTCCATTCCATGGATCTGGACCGGGAGGCCCCGCGGCCATGCGGGACCGAACTCCGAGAACGGCACGCAGGCCTCCAGCAGCAGAGCGCCCTTCGCGCCGGGGCGGGTCTGGGCGAGCTTCTGGGCCGGCAGCACACCGAGTGAGATCCCGACGTACACGAGCTCCGACGGCAGCCGTTCGGCGGCGGCGGTTCCGCGTGCGGTGATCGTCTCGAACCCGGTGCTCTCGGCGTAGCCGATTCCCTCTTCGAGGCTGTCGAACACCTGCCCCTCGTACAGGTCCGGAACGTGGACGGTGTGTCCGGCCCGCCTCAGCTGCTCGGCGAACTCGCGTACGCCGGCAGTCAGCCCGTGTCCGTGGTGGAACACCAGCACTTCAGCCACGTTGCTCCTCTTGTACTGCCGCACCCGTGCGGCGCGCCACCGCACGAGTATGGCCGGTGGCACCGACATCAGCCGGCTCGCGCACGGCCCCGCCGAGAAGTGCGGTCGCCCGGCCGGTGACCGGGGGTCCGGCGGGGCCGAGCACCGTGGTGGGGTGACGGTGGTCCTCGACGACGTGCCGGAGGAACCGCGCGCACGACCCCGTCCGGGTGGGCGGTGACGGCCCTGAACCGGGTCCGCCGGGGGCCGTTCGGCGGTGTGCGTCGCCACTTCGGAAGCTCGCCTGAAAGATGCAGTTCACCGCACTACTCTGTGTGCCCTGCTGAGCAGCATGGGGGAACCGTGGGGCTATTAGGGGAAAATCAGGTTTTTCTGGAGAAGTTGGCACATGCCGACCAGCAAGCACTCCTGTCACTCGGTCACCGGCACCTCTACCGGTCGCAGGAGGAGCTCGTCAGTGAAGGCGCATCGACCACCTTCGTCCTGCTGATCCTCACCGGTTGGTGCACGGTGTGGCGGGCCACCGACCGGGGGCACCTCATCCTGGCGCTGCGTCAGGGCGGGGAACTCGTCGGGGAGATGGCCGCTCTGGACGGACGCCCGCGCAGCGCGACGGTGAGCGCGCTCGGCACCGTGGAAGCTCTCGTCGTGCCGGGCGAGCGCTTCCGGCACTTCATGTCGGCCCGCCCCTTCGTGACCGGTCTCGTGATGGCACAGCTCACCGAGCGACTGCGCAGCGCCGATGACCAGCGCCGTTCGCTGGCCTCCGCCACCGTCCTGGAACGGCTTGCCGCCTGCCTCGTCGAACTCGCCGACCGCACCGGTCGCACCGAGAGCGGCTCGACGGTGATCCGGCTCCCGCTGTCCCAGCACGAGATCGCCGCGGCGATCGGCGCCACACGTGAGGCGGTGGCGAAGGCGCTGCGCCTGCTCCGCGAGGAAGGGCTGGTGCGCACCGGACCGAAGGTCATCGTGGTCGTCGAGCCGGAACCGCTGCGGCTGCTCGGGGGTTCCGCGGCTCCGACGCCGACGTGACGCGACCGGGTGTGTAAACGGCTACAGCGCGGCTTCCGCCGCTGCGGGACAGTGGCGGCATCACCGGGACGAACACCCCGAAGGCCGGGGCGAGGGGCAGTGGAGCGATGGACGGCGAGACCCAGTACGGATTCATCATCAGCCTCGACACCCAGGGTTCGGGCACGATTCCCGACCCGGACCGCCCTGGGGTGCGCACGCGGATCTACCAGGTGGCGGAGGACGCCTTCGACAAGGCGGGTATCGGCGACGCCAGGCTGGTCCAGGAGGACCGCGGCGACGGCATCATCGCCGTGGTCGAGCCCCGCCGCACCGAAGCTCTCGCAGGCGAGTGGGTGGAGTACCTCCACCAGAACCTGCGTCAGGTCAACCGGGAGCTGAACCGGCCGTTGAGGCTGCGTGCCGGGCTCAACGTCGGCCCGTTCACTCCCGACAGGCACGGCTTCTCCGGCTCCGCGGTCGACCTCGCCTGCCGCATCGGCAACTGCCCCGAGGCGAAGGCCGTACTGGCCGCCGCACCGGACTCGCCGCTGCTGGTGGCCGTCACCGAGCGGCTCTACCAGGAAGTCGTCCGGCACGGCGGCCGGTGGATCGAGCCGGACCACTACCGGCGGATCCGCGTCCTGCTCCAGGAGGGCGCGCAGCAGACCTGGTTCACGGTGCCGGGCCTCGCCGCACCCCCGCCGCTTCCCGACCGGGGGGACGGCGCCGGACCGCGCGAGGAAGCCGGAGCACCGGCGGCGGACGCCGAGCAGCGGCGTAGCGACGAGCAACGGCGCGGCGACGAGGGCGACTTCCGGTTCGGCACCGTCACGCACCACGGCTCCGGGCAGGTGCTGCAGGGCAAGTTCGGGGACCTCACGTTCGACCAGCGCCGCAGCGGTGGCGACGGCTCCGGAGGGCGGGCATGAGCGCCGACGACACGGACGCCCCCGGAGCCCAGGCGGACAGGCCGGACGAGGGAGCCGGCCGCGGCAACCGGCCGCAGTCCGACCAGCCCAGGGGGCAGGACCGCAGGCCACGGTCCGACGACGATGCCGACGCCTCCGGCGGGTCTGCGGAGGACGAGCTCTTCGGCGACTCCGAGTCGGACCCGTCGGCCAAGGAGGGGCGGGCCGCGGCGGGGGGAGCCGCAGCCCGCATCGCGCGCGAGTCGCGGTCGTTCTTCCTGCGCGACTCCAGCACCTACGTCGGCGGCACCATCGGATCGGTCAACTTCCGGTTCGGGGACACCGCGCGGGCGTCCCTGCTCGCCGGCCCCCTGCCCGACGACGAGTTGCAGCGGCTACGACGGCGGTTCACCCGCCCGCCGGACTACGACGACTTCAAACGGCGGTTGCGCAACGACCACCTGCTCGTGCTCTGCGGACAACCCGGTGGCGGGCGGACGTACACCGCCCTGTCGCTGCTGGACGACCTCACCCGCGGCACGGTGTCCCGGCTGGACCCCGGTTCCGACCTCACCGGGCTGGACTCGGACGACGAGGGCGGCCCGGTGGCCGAGGGCCACGGCTACACCCTGGAACCGGCCGACGGCCGGCTGCCCGAGGAACTGCACCTGGACCGGCTGCGCCGTCTGCTGGCCGACCGCAACGCCTACGCCGTGCTCCTCTCGGTGCCCGACGCCAGCGCCACCGGCGCGCCGCAGGCCCGCTACTGCCGCACGCACACACCCGCCGCCGAGGACGCCGTACTCGACGGCCACCTGGCTGCGGAACTCGACCGCGCGCCCACCGGGGCCCGGGAGGCGGCCCGGCAACTGGCCCGCCGAGACGATGTCCGGGCGGCCCTGGGGCTGGAGACGCTGCTGCCCGCCGAGGCCGCCAGGCTCGCCGGCCTCGTGGCCCGGCACGTCACCGGCGAGCTGTCCCAGGACGAGTTGCTGACCGAGTGCCGCGGATTCGCCGCCGAACAGGTCCGCGAATGGTTCGCGGGCGGTGCGGCGGCGGAGACCCTGCCGGCGCTGCGCGACGCCGCGTACCGGATCGCGCTCGCGGTGTTCGGCAACAGCTCCTTCAACGTCGCCGCCGAAGCCGCGGAACTGCTCGCCTGGGAACTGGCCGTGACCGCCGAGCCCGAACGGGTGCCCGGACGGCCGTTGTTGAGCGACGGTCTGGAGGCCCGGCTCACCTCGACCCGCGCGACCACCCGGATCAGCCTCCAGCCGGTGGTGGGGGGCGAGGACATCCCGGTCCGCACCGTGCAGTTCCTCGGCACCGCCCTGGCACCGGCCCTGCTCGCCCACCTGTGGGAACACCACCACAACATGCGCGGTCCGGTGCTGCGCTGGCTCGACTCCCTCTGCCAGGACCCGCGCGAGGACGTGTGGACCAGGGCAGCCGTGGCGGCGGGCGAACTGTGCCGGCTCGACTGCGCCCACACGCTCAGGGAGCTGCTCCTCCCGATGGCCGAGGCCGACCAGGCCCGTCGCGGCCTGTGCGTCGCCACCGCGCTGCAGGACGTGCTCAACGACCCGGCGGTCGGCGGGGCGCTGCGGTCCCTGGTCAAGGACTGGGGAAGCCGCGACAACGGCAACCTCCGGTGGACGGCTGCCGCGGTGCTCAGCCGGGGCACCGCGACCCGGACCACGGGCGAGGCACTGAGCAGGCTCGGCCGGATCGGCACCTGGGAGGACGGCCGGCTGCGGTCCGTCGCGGCGGACAGCGTCACGCACCTGGCCGGCTCCACGTCCGACCGGGAACCGCTGGCCAGGATCCGGGCCTGGCTCGGTGACAGCAGGCGGCAGCACCAGAACCTCGGCCTGGTCAGCGCCCTCTTCCTGGCCCGGACGCTGGTGGAGGAGGTGTGGAGCCCGGCCGCGGACCTGGCCGGACACGAGAAGTGGCCGCTGCCACTGGCGATCTCCGCGACACGTCCCGACCAGGCGGCCGAGGTCGCCGGGCTGCTGTGGACGGCCCTCAACACCAGTCGCTCCTACCAGGCGTCACTGGACGCCGTGGCCGCGTGGCTGCGCACGTGCCCCGGCAAACCGTGGGAGGCGGACGTCCTGAGCTTCCTGCCCCTGCTGGTGCTGACCGAGGACGACCGACAGCGGATGCTCTCGCTGATCAGGCGGCTCGCCCAGGACCCCGACGAACCGTTGGCACCCGAGTACGTCCAACGCCTCCTGGAGGCGGTCCAGTCAGTCCAGACGGGAAGAATCCGATGAGTCAGAACATGTACCACCAAGCGCCGGCAGGCCGTCCCGCCCCCGCCAACGTGCGGTTGCCGGACGACCTTCGGGGGCCGTTCCTGTCCGAGATGATGCCGGACAGCCCGTACCGGCACGTCGGACTCCAGCAGGCGGCGGTCGTGCACTACGCCAACGGCGGCCACAGCATCATCACCGTCCGCGGTGCGCAGCACCACAACCGGCCCCAGTTCAGGAAGCGGCCGGTGTCGGTCTGCCTGATCGCCCAGGGCAGGCACCAGAGCTCCTTCGAGATGCAGCTGCCCACCCGGGGCGACGAAGGCAACTTCACCTGCGCGGTGGACATCCACTGGGAGGTCAGCGACTTCCTGCTGGCCGCGGAGAAGCGGGTGGTGGACGTCGAGAAGATGCTGCGCGCCCCGATGCTGGCCCGGTTGCGGACCTTCACCAGACGCTACGGTCTCGACGGCGCCCAGGAGGCAGACGAGGCGATCCAGGACCAGCTGGCCACCGGAGGCTGGGCGTCCTTCGGCGCCGACATCGGCCTGACCACGATGGTCTACGTACGCATCGACCTGGGCCGGGCCGCCGCCGACCACAAGCAGGCCCTGCTGAGCGTGCAGCACACGGCGATCGTGCAGTCGGCGCAGGACCAGGCGGACGCGGCCCGGGTGCAGTCCAACCTGGTCGCCGCCCAGGACCTCATCGCCGCGGGCGAAGCCGGGCAGTACGCGCACCTGCTCGCGCAGGACCCGACCCGTGCCGGCGAGATCCTGCACGAACTCCAGGGCCAGGCGCGGCAACAGCGGCAGGGAGCCCTGGAGTACCTCACCCGCCTGATCGACCAGGGCGTCGTGCAGCGCCACCAGGTGGAAGGGCAGGTGCAGCAGCTGATCGACTACGCCCGGTCGACCGGCGGAGCACTGTTCGACAACGGCCTGCCCCAGCCCCCGACGGCGCTTCCCGCGCCGTCGGCCGACGGGACACTCGGGCAGCAGATCACCACCGTCTGGGGTCCGGCCGCGCCGATCGCGGACCTGCCGCCCGCCCCGCCCACACCGGGCACCCCGCCCATGCCGCCCGTTCCCGCCGCCCCGCCGGACGTCCCCCCGGCCACCCCGCCGGGCGAAGCGGAGGCGCCGGACTACCCGTTGGCTGCGCCGGCCGACGGGAGAGTGGACTACGTCCGGCAGGACCGGCGCCGACCGCGACAGGAGGACACGGATGAGCACGGCCGGTGAGCCCGCCACGGGCGTGCCTCCCGTCAGCCAGGAGCCGGCCGTCTACGTGGCCGAACGGCTGCTGGCCACCGCGCGGGAGGATCTCGCCCGGGCCGACAGCAAGGCGGCCGTGCTGCTCACGGGCGCCTTCGCGGTGCCCGTGCTGCTCGTCGGCGGAGAGGCGTGGGACCCGTCCTCGGTGGCCGGGGCGCTGGAGGTCCTGCTCATCGTCGGAGGGATCCTGTGGGCCGTCGGCACGGCGCTGCTGGCCTGGGTCGTCCTGCCCCGCACCAGCACCGCCCGGCCGGGCCCCGGCGTGACGTTCTTCGCAGACGTCCTCGTCGCGCCGCCGGACACCGAACGGCTCGTCCGAGCGGTCACCGCGGCGGCTCACGACCGGGTGTCGTGGCTGGTGGTGCAGATGGTGGACGTCAGCCTCATCCTCACCTCGAAGTACCGCTGGCTGCGGTGGGGCACCTGCTGCCTGGCTCTCGGCCTCATGCTGTCCGCGGTGGCCCTGGTGAGCTCCGGCTGACGTGCCCTCACGCGTGCCCGACGCGCTGGGCTCGGGGCTTGGGCCCCGGGCCCTGACGCTCGGTGCTTCTCAGCCCGTGGTGTCCTCGCCGCCGGCCGCGCCCAGGAAGAGGCCTCCAACTCGGCGGGGAAGGCTCCCGAGGTGCCGGCGGCGCGGACGAAGCCGGCCGCCAGCTCGGTGAGGTCGGCGACGCCCCGCACGCCGAGGTGCTCGTAGGGGACGCGGTCCCGCCGGTCGGTGTCCTCCTCCAACTCCAGGCGCAGTCGGCGCCCCTGCTCCGTGAGGGAACCGTCGCCGTCCATGAGGCCGCGCTCCCGCAACCGGTCCTCCGCCGCCGACCAGTCCTCGGTCGTCCACCCGCGCGTGGTCATCGCGAGGTCGCGGGGCATGCCGTCGTCGGTCGCGCTGTGCGAGACCAGCGCCTCCAGGCCGTCCAGGCCGGCGGTACCGAGCGCGGCGACGTGGCTGTCCCCCCGGTGCTCGCGCAGCAGGGTGGCGGCGTACCACAGCGTCAGGTGCGCCTCCCTCGGCACGGGCTGATCGGCGTGGGCCGCGTAGAGCGGGCGGCCCGG
>NZ_BAAHCA010000124.1:0-8785 GCF_054776295.1 Streptomyces sparsus | reverse complement strand
GCACCGCCCGCCGCTCGGGGAAGCGGCGCGGGCGGTGCGCGGAAGCGGCGGGGGCGCGTCAGCCGGGCAGGCCCGGCATGGCCGTGTTCGTGTCCGGCAGCGTGAAGTCGGGCAGCTTGATGTCCGGGATGTTGACGTTCGGCTCGGTGGTGCCGGGCACGTTCGGCTTGGGCAGCGTGGTGTTGGGCGTGTCGGTCGACGGCAGCTGGGGGATGTTCGTGTTGCCGGAGGGCATGTTCGGCGCCGCCCCGCCGAGCAGACCGAGGACGAGCTCCAGCACACTGCCCAGTGCGTCCGTGAGGGCGGTGACCACGTCGTTGATGTCCTTGGCGGTGGCCGCCCTGACCAGCGTGTCGACCCTCTCCTGGAGCTCGGCGGCCGCCTTCGAGGTGTCGGCCGCCCGGTTCGCCGCGGCTGCCCGGGTGCCGTCGGCGGTGCCCGTCTGCCGGAGGGCGTCGAGGACCGCCGTGACGTCGGCCTGGTGGCGCCGCGCCTCGGCTTCGGACAGCTGCCCGTCCTCGGCCTGGAGTACGGCCTCCAGCAGCTTCGCGACCGGCGTGAGGACACCGCCGGCCTGGCTGAGCGCCTTCACCTGCCCGGCGGCCTCTTCGGTTCCGGGGAGCGGAGCGGCGGGGAACGCTGCCTGGGGTGCCTGGGGTGCCTGGGCGGGTGTGGTCGCGGGACTCGCGGCGACCGCCGTTCCGATGGTGCCGAACGTCAGCGTGCCGGCGACTGCGGCTGCCACGACGGCGGAAGCGGTCATGTTGCTGGGCATGGGGGGATTCCTCCGAAATGCTGTCGGTGGGGACGGTCCCACTTTTTGGGACATGGCAACGCTCCGCAACCGCTCGGTCGCTCGTGGTGGCATTCGGGTTACCGCCGCCCTCGGCCACTGGCCGTCCGCGGCCCGGCTAGGGTTCCGCCCATGACTGTTCCGCAGCAGCCGCAGCACCTCGGCCCCGGTCACGGCGGTGGCTGGCCCGGCAACGAGCTGGAGGAGACGCTCGCCGCATCACTCGGCGTGCCCGACGCCGGCGCCCGACTGCTGGAGGTGCTGGGCCGCAGCAGCCTGTGGGTGCCGCTCCCCGAGGGCGGCGGATCGGGCAGCCCCAGCATCGACCTGCCCACCGTGCAGTTGGAAGACGCGCCCTACGTGCCCGTCTACAGCTCCGAGCAGCAGTTCCTCCAGTGCGTACGGATGAAGATGCCGTTCGCCGTGGTGCCGGCCCGCGAGTTCGCCCGCGGCCTGCCGCCGCAGGTCGGCATCGCCGTCAACCTCGACGGCACCGTCGGCATGCCCCTGCCGCCCGAGGCGGTCGCCGAACTGTGCCGGGAAGGCGGTCTCGAAAGGATGCCGGGCGCGCCCAGCGGGGCCCGGATGCGTCTCTTCGAGCCGGACTGGCAGGACGACCCGCTGGACTTCCTCAGCGCCGCGTCCGAGGAGTTCGGCCGTCTGCCCGCGGTGCGTACCGCGCGTCGCGGGCTCGCCAGCGCCGAGGGTGATCCGCCGGCCCTGTTCGTCGGGGTGGAGGTGGACTCGCTGGAGCCGGAGACCCGGCAGGAAGCGCACGACGCGCTGGCCCGGGCGCTGGGCCGGGCGCCGGTGCGCTGGCCGGTGCAACTGGTGCTGCTGGACGCCGCCAGTGACCCGGTGGTGGACTGGATGCGCGAGTGCGTGCGCACCTTCTACGCCCGCAGCCACACCCCGGCCGGTTGACGCGTCCCAGGGCCTCCCAAAGCGGCGGCGCACGCCGGGCGGCAGGTCCGCCGTCCGGCCCGTGATCGCCTCCGTGGGCGCTGCGTGCGATCCGCGTCCGCATCCGCTCGGGTCCGCGGGCGCACTGAGTACGCGTGCTCATCCGGTGTCGAGTACGCGGTTGAGTAGCCGCCGCGCTGCCGTCCCCGGCTCGTAAGCTGGTTGGATGGCGGGGCGGGGCGCACACGCGTGCCCTGAGCAGTGACCGAAGTGGAGAAGGGCGGCCAGGGTGAGCGCGGGTGAAAGCGTTGAGCAGCTGCTGCGCCAGGTGGCACCGGGCCGGTACGACACCTACGAGGAGCTGCTGCGCCGCCTCGCCGACGGCCAGGTCTGGATGCTGCTGTGGCACGGTCGCCCCGGAGCCCCCGACGCCCAGTACGGCAACATGGAGGTCGGCGGGCACGGCTACGCGCCCTGCGTGACCTCCGCGCAGGAGTTGGCCGCTTCGGGCTGGACCCGCGCGCACGAGGTCGTCACCGGCCGGGACGTCGCCGCCGCGCTCTACCCGGACCGGTGGGGGCTGTGGCTCAACCCGCACGCGCCAGGCGGAGGAGTGGGTGTTCCCTGGCTCGACCTGCGCCGGATGTCCGGCGGCTTGGACCGGCTGCCCGCCGGGCCGCTGCGGATCAGTGAACCCGCCCTGGAGATCCCGCAGTTCTACGCGCAGCTCGCGCACAACGCCCAACGCACCCCGGTGGTGCGCAGCCTGCGCCGGGCCTGGGTGCAGCCGGCGCTCGGCATGGCCTACCTGGTGATCGGGCTGGACCTCTACGACACCGGCGGTCCGTCGGTCGCGTCGGTGCGCACGATGATGGAGCAGTCCGTCGGCGCGGTGCCCGAGGGGCTGCCCGTCTCGACGGTCGCGATGTCCGACGACTACGACCCGGTGGCGATGTGGCTGCGTGCCAACTCGCGTCCGTTCTTCGACCGTGACGCGCACGGTCCGGCACCCGTCACGGCACCCGGATACGGCTACGGCTACCCGCGGGCGTACTGACATCACAGCTGGTAGCGGACGGGGCGCGTCCGAATGCGGGGGATTGCCCGCTTAACCGCCAACTCCCCCCGGGGGCTGGGTCTCAGCTCGGTATCACCGACATGCGGACGGTTCACACCTCTGTCTGTACACGACTAATGTTCGGGCGACCATATGTCGGCACCACCACATGACCCCCGAGGTGGACCATGCGAATGAGAAGTCCCAAGGTCGTCCAGGCGATCGCGGCCACCCTCGCGGTAGGCGTGATCGCTACTGGATGCAGCAGTGAACGGGACGGAGAGGCGGACACATCAAAGCCCTTCGTCTTCGGCGCTGCCGGTGACCCGGCCTCTCTTGACCCGTCTCTCGCCAGCGACGGCGAGACCTACCGCGTCACCCGCCAGGCGTTCGAGGCCCTGCTGGAGCACGAGTCCGGCGGCACCGAGATCGTCGGCGGCCTGGCCGAGGAGTGGTCGAGCAACGACGCCGGCACCGAGTGGACGTTCAACCTGCGCAAGGGGGTCAAGTTCCACGACGGTGAGGACCTGACCGCCGAGGCGGTCTGCAAGAACTACGACCGCTGGTACAACTGGGAGGGCACCTACCAGCTCGACGCCCTCTCGTACTACTGGCAGAAGGTCTTCGGCGGCTTTGCCAAGAACGAGAACAAGGACATCCCGGAGTCCAACTACGCCGGTTGCTCCGCCAAGGACGACACCACCGTCGTCATCAAGGTGAAGAAGGCGACCGCCAACCTCCCGGGCGGCTTCTCGCTCCAGGCGCTGGCCATCCACTCGCCCAAGTCGATCGACGCCTACGAGGCGCAGAAGGCCTCCGGCGAGGGCGAAGCGATCAGCTACCCCGAGTACAGCCAGGAAGCCGGAACGGTCGCCGGTACCGGCCCGTTCAAGATCTCCTCCTGGAACAAGGGCAACAAGGAGGTCACCCTCGAGAAGTTCGACGACTACTGGGGTGACAAGGCCGGCGTCGACAAGCTCGTCTTCCGGACCATCGACGAGGAGGCCGCCCGCCGCCAGGCGCTGCAGGCCGGCAACATCCAGGGATACGACCTGGTCGCCCCCTCGGACGTGGCCACCCTGAAGAAGGACGGCTTCCAGGTCCCGGTCCGCAACGTCTTCAACATCTTCTACCTCGCGTTCACGGAGGAGGCCAACAAGGCCTTCGGCAAGAAGGACGTGCGCAAGGCCGTCGCCCACGCGATCGACCGCGAGAACATCGTGAACACCCAGCTGCCCGAGGGCGGCAAGGTGGCGACGCAGTTCATGCCGGACACGATCGACGGCTACTCGGACAAGGTCACCACGTACGACCACGACCCGAAGAAGGCCAAGGACCTGCTCGCCAAGGCCGGCGAGGAGAACCTGAGCGTCGAGTTCTGCTACCCGACCGAGGTCACCCGCCCGTACATGCCGGCCCCGGCCGACATGTTCGAGATCATGAAGGCCGACCTCGAGAAGGCCGGCATCAAGGTCACGCCGAAGCCCATGAAGTGGACGCCGGACTACATCGACACCACCCGCGCCGGTGGCTGCGAGATGTACCTGCTCGGCTGGACCGGTGACTTCAACGACGGCTACAACTTCATCGGCACCTGGTTCAGCGGATACCAGAAGGAGTGGGGTTTCCGTGACGACAAGGTCTTCGACGCGGTGAAGAAGGCCGGCGCCGAGCCGGTCACCGAGAAGAGGGTCGAGCTCTACAAGGAGGCCAACGAGATCATCATGGACTACCTCCCCGGTGTCCCGATCTCCGCGTCGCCGCCCTCGATCGCCTTCGCCAAGGACGTCAACCCGCCGAAGGTCTCCCCGCTGACGCAGGAGAACTTCGCCGAGGCATCCTTCAAGTAACAGCAGTTCGCGCAGGGTCCGTCCGGCCGCCGCACCTGGGTGGCCGGGCGGACCTGCCCATGAAAGAAGAAAGGGGCATCGCGGGGTGTTGCGACTCGTCGTCCGAAGACTGCTGCAACTGATTCCCACCCTGCTCGGCCTGTCGGTACTGCTGTTCCTGTGGTTGAACCGCCTTCCCGGCGGTCCCGCGGCAGCAATGCTCGGCGAACGGGCAACTGAGGAAGACAAGGCCCGTATCGAGGAGGCACTCGGCCTCGACCAGCCGGTGTGGGTCCAGTACGGCCGCTTCCTCAACCGCCTGTCCGAACTGGACCTGGGCACCTCCTCGCAGACCGGCCAGCCGGTGCTGGAGGAGTTCACCCGGCGGTTCCCCGCCACGGTGGAACTCGGCGTCACCGCCATCATCATCGCCGTGGCCGTCGGCATACCGCTGGGTTACTTCGCCGCGCGCCGCCGCGGCAGCTGGCTCGACGTGAGCGCGGTCTCCGGCTCACTGCTGGGCATCTGCATCCCGGTCTTCTTCCTCGCCTTCATCCTCAAGGCGATCTTCGCCGTCCAGCTCAACTGGTTCCCCAGCGACGGACGGCAGAGCACCGGCATCAACGCCACCGAGGTCACCGGCTTCTACACACTGGACGGCCTGCTCACGGGCGAGTTCGACGCCACCGGCGACGCCCTCATGCACCTGGTCCTGCCGGCGCTGGCACTGGCCTCGATCCCGCTGGCGATCATCACCCGCATGACGCGGGCCAGCGTGCTGGAGGTGCTCGGCGAGGACTACGTCCGCACCGCCGAGTCCAAGGGCCTCAACCAGTCGGTGGTGCGGGTGCGGCACGTGCTGCGCAACGCCCTGCTGCCCGTCATCACCGCGATCGGTCTGATGACCGGCGGCCTGCTGTCGGGCGCCGTCCTCACCGAGTCGGTCTTCGCCTTCGGCGGCATCGGCTCGTTCATCCGAACCGCGATCGACGCCCGGGACTATCCGGTGCTGGTCGGGTTCATCATGTTCATCGCGGTGACGTACGTGCTGATCAACCTGCTGGTCGACCTCGCCTACAGCGTCATCGATCCGAGAGTGCGGGTGCACTGATGAGCCTTGTGTCCACCAAGAAGGACAAGATCGACCGGCTCGCCGAGCTCACCGCACAGTCGGAGTCCACCACCGGCGCCAGCCTGTGGGTCGAGGCGATGCGCCGGCTGCGGTCCAGCAAGATGGCCCTCATAGGCGCCTGCGTCATCGGCGTGTTCGTGATCCTCGCGGTCATCGGCCCCTGGATAGCCCCCTACGACCCGGCACAGATGTGGCGCGGCGAGGTCTTCCGCAACCGGGGCATCTTCATCGGCCCGCGGTCGGAGAACTGGCTCGGCCTGGACCACCTCGGGCGGGACGTCTACTCCCGCATGCTGGTGGGCGCCCGGCAGACGCTGCTCGTCGGTGTCGTCGCCACGCTGCTCGGCTTCACCGTCGGCGCGCTGATCGGCGGTGCCTCCGGCGCCGCCCTCACGCTCGGCGGCCGGATCGGCCAGCGTTTCGACGCCGTGATGATGCGTGTCATCGACATGATGCTGGCGCTGCCGTCGCTGCTGCTCGCCGTCAGCATCGCCGCGATGCTCGGGCAGAGCCTCACCACCGTCATGATCGCGGTGGGTGTGGTGCAGATCCCGATCTTCGCCCGGCTGCTGCGCGGCGCGATGCTCGCCCAGGGCAGCTCGGACTACGTGCTGGCCGCCAAGGCACTGGGTGTGCGCAAGCGCAGGATCGTCTTCTCGCAGATCCTGCCCAACTCGCTCAGCCCCGTCATCGTGCAGGCGACGCTGAGCCTGGCCACCGCCATCATCGAGGCCGCCGCCCTGTCCTACCTCGGACTGGGCAACCCGGACGCCTCGGTGCCCGAGTGGGGCGTCATGCTGGCCCAGGCGCAGACGTTCTTCGACACCGCGCCGATGCTCGCGGTCTACCCGGCGGTCGGCATCATCATCACCGCCCTCGGCTTCACCCTGCTGGGCGAGGCCATGCGGGAAGCCCTCGACCCGAAACTGCGGAGCTGATGTCATGTCGCTGCTTTCCGTGGACGAACTGACCGTCACCTTCACCGGACGGGGCCACCGCGACGTGCGCGCCGTCTCCGGGGTCTCCTTCTCCGTCGACCAGGGCCAAGTGGTCGGTCTGGTGGGGGAGTCCGGGTGCGGTAAGAGCGTCACCTCGCTGGCCCTGATGGGCCTGCTGCCGGAGCGGGGCGTCACCGTCGGCGGCCGTGCCGACTTCGACGGCACCGACCTGTTCTCGCTGAGCAAGGCCCGTATGCGGGACCTGCGCGGCAGCCAGCTGGCGATGATCTTCCAGGACCCGCTGTCCTCGCTGAACCCGGTCGTGCCCATCGGCGTCCAGGTCACCGAGATCCTGAGCCGCCACCGCGGCCTGAAGGGCGCCGCGGCCCGCAAGGAGGCCGCGTCGCTGCTGGACCGGGTCGGCATTCCCGACCCGACGCGGCGGCTGAAGGAGTACCCGCACCAGCTGTCCGGCGGCATGCGGCAGCGCGCGCTCATCGCCATGGCGGTGGCCTGCGCGCCACGGCTGCTGATCGCCGACGAGCCGACCACCGCGCTGGACGTCACCATCCAGGCCCAGATCCTGGAACTCCTCAGGGAACTCGTCGACCAGGAGGGCACCGCCCTGCTGATGATCACCCACGACCTGGGTGTGGTCGCCGGGCTCTGCGACGAGGTGAACGTGCTCTACGCCGGCAAGGTCGTCGAGTCGGCGCCGCGCCGCCCGCTGTTCGCGCACCCCACCCACCCCTACGCGCACGGCCTGCTGGGCTCCATCCCCCGGCTGGACGCGCCGCGCGGGGAGCCGCTGCACCCCATCCGCGGGTCCATCAACGACCAGATCGCATGGGCCGACGGCTGCGCCTTCGCTCCCCGCTGCGACCACTACACGCTGGAGTGCCTCGAGGGCACGCCGGCCCTGACCGAACCGCGCGAGGCCGGACACCAGGTCCGGTGCGTCAACCCGGTGATGCCGCAGCGCGGCGCCGGGACCCAGAAGACGGAGGCCGGCACATGAGCCTGCTCGAACTGCACGGGGTGAAGGTCCACTTCCCCGTCAAGAAGGGCATCGTCTTCGACCGGACGGTCGGACACGTCTACGCGGTCGACGGGGTGTCGCTCTCCGTGGAACCCGGCCAGACGTACGGACTCGTCGGCGAGTCCGGCTGTGGCAAGACCACCCTGGGACGGTCCATCCTGCGGCTGGTGGACATCACCGAGGGTGAGGTCGTCTTCGACGGCACCGACCTGGCGAAGCTGCCCGCCGAGGAGATGCGCACGTACCGCCGCCGGCTCCAGATGGTCTTCCAGGACCCGCTGGGCAGCCTCAACCCGCGGCAGAACATCGAGTCGATCCTCGCCGAGGGCATGGCCGCGCACGGCATAGGCGCCGACCGGGAGGAGCGCCGGGAGAGGATCAAGGAGATCCTGGCCCGGGTCGGGCTTCCCACCAACGCGCTGTCCCGCTATCCGCACGAGTTCTCCGGCGGGCAGCGGCAGCGCATCGGCATCGCCCGGGCGCTCGTCCTGGAGCCCGACGTCATCATCTGCGACGAGCCCGTCTCGGCGCTGGACGTCTCCATCCAGGCCCAGGTGATCAACCTGCTGGAGGACATCCAGAAGCAGATGGGCCTGACCTACGTGGTCATCGCCCACGACCTCGCCGTGGTGCGCCACATCTCCGACGTCATCGGGGTTATGTACCTCGGCTCGCTGGTGGAGGAGGCGGCCAGCGACACGCTGTACGCCGAGCCCAAGCACCCCTACACCAGGGCGCTGATGTCGGCGGTGCCGGTGCCCGACCCGGAGATCGAGGACACCCGGGAGCGCATCCTGCTCACCGGTGACCTGCCCTCGCCGGCCAATCCGCCCACCGGGTGCCGCTTCCACACGCGCTGCCCGTGGAAGCAGGAGACGCTCTGCACCACCGACCGGCCCGAGCTGCGGGACGTCGGCGGCGGTCACAAGGTGGCCTGCCACTGGGCCGAGCAGATCGCGGACGGCGTCATTCAGCGCGCCCCGGAGTCGGTTCCGGGCGCGATGTCCGCCGCGGCTGCCGCTCGGGCCGCAGCAGAGGACGGTGCCGAGGACGGCGACGCGGCCGAGGGCGCCGAGGCGCCCGGGGACGCCGCG
>NZ_BAAHCA010000123.1:0-8837 GCF_054776295.1 Streptomyces sparsus | reverse complement strand
CGGTCCCCGGCGGGAGGACGACCGTGGTGGGCGGCGGCCCTACGGCCAGGGCGGCGGCTCGGGCGACCGTGGCGGGCGTGGCGACTACCGCGGCCGTCGTGACGACCGGGACGACTACCGTCGGGACGACCGTCCGGACCGTGAGCCGATCCGGCGGCTGCCGATCCCGGACGAGGTCACCGGGCAGGAGATCGACAAGGACGTGCGGCAGGAGCTGATGAGCCTGCCGAAGACGCTCGCCGACGACGTCGCCAGGAACCTGGTGATGGTGGCGCGGCTGCTCGACGAGGAGCCGGAGCAGGCCTACGAGTACGCCAGGATCGCCCTGCGGCTCGCCTCGCGCGTCGCAGCGGTGCGGGAGGCGGCCGGGTTCGCCGCCTACAGCGTGCAGAAGTACGCCGAGGCCCTTGCGGAGTTCCGGGCGGCTCGTCGCATGACCGGCTCGCAGCACCTGTGGCCCGTCATGGCGGACTGCGAGCGCGGTCTGGGCCGGCCGGAGAAGGCCCTGGCGATGGCCGGGGAGCCGGAGGTCAACAAGCTCGACAAGGAGGGCCAGGTCGAGATGCGGCTGGTCGCCGCCGGCGCCCGTCGTGACATGGGCGAGGCCGAGGCGGCCGTGGTGACGTTGCAGAGCCCCGAGCTGGCCTCCCACTCGGTCCAGCCGTGGTCGGCGCGACTGCGTTACGCCTACGCCGACGCCCTGCTGGAGGTGGGCCGGGAGGACGAGGCCCGCGAGTGGTTCGCCAAGGCCCTCGAGGCCGACCAGGGCGGTACCACGAACGCCTCGGACCGGCTGGCCGAGCTGGACGGGGTGGAGTTCGTGGACGCGCTCGACCCGGAGGCGGACCTCGACGCGGAAACGGATTCCGGTGAGGAGTCCGGGCACGCCGTTTCGGACGAGGCCGCCCGGTTCACGGAGCCCGGGCACGCCTACGAGCAGGAGCTCGAGGACGTCTACGACGATCTTCCGGACGAGGTGCCCGCACCGGCAGGGGAGTCGGCACGCGCCGGCGACACACCCGGTGACGTGCCGTCCGGCGAGGCGGCGGCCGATGACGTGGCGCAGGCCGAGACCGGTGACACCGGGACCGGCGTCGTCGCCGAGCCCGACGCAGTGGTGGACGCGGACGCCGCTCGGCAGGGTGACGCCGTTCCGGAGGCGGCCGGGGACACCTCGGCTGCCGACGTGGAGGAGCCGGTCGCGGGGCCGCAGGACAGCGAGGCCGCGAAGGACACCGGCGACGGGGACGACGACCGCGTGAGCTGACGCCGAGGGGGCGGGCCAGGCCCGCCCCCTCGGGCTCAGGCCCGCCGCCGACGCCGATGGGCGGGACCCCCGCGAGGGTCCCGCCCATCGGCGTGTCGGTGGTGCCTGACGAACCGCAGGATCGGACCGTGCCACCGTGCGCGCGTCCGAGCCGGGATCGGATCCCGAGTCTGAGCTGGTCCCGATCCCCGAGACCGCAGTCGCGGTCAGGTGGTGTCGGTCGGCCTGAAGGGGGCCAGCGGGTTGGTCAGCGTCCCGACGAGTTGCAGTGCCCCGGACGGGTCCTGGAGGTCGACCATCTGCTTGTTGTTGCGCAGTTGCAGCCGGTTCAGGCAGGACAGGGCGAAGTCGTCGGCGAAGAGGTCGTGCTGGGCGAACCGGTCGGCCAGGTGGGGCGCCGACCGCTGGTAGGCGGTGACACACTCGGCGACCGCCGCCCAGAACGTGTGCTCGTCCATGACCTCGTCGGAGGCGAGGGTGGCGTTGAGGAAGCGGAAGAAGCAGTCGAAGACGTCCGTGAAGAGGGAGAGCAGCTTCATGTGCTCCGGCACGTCGGCACGGATGCGCTCGACCTCGGGCGGCAGCACGGCCGCCGGGTCCATCACGACGATCTCCTCGGCGATGTCCTTGAACACCGCCCGCTGCGGCACCCCGTCCTTCAGGACCAGGATGACGTTCTCGCCGTGCGGCATGAACGCCAGGTCGTAGGCGTAGAAGGAGTGCAGCAGCGGCGTCAGGTAGACGTCGAGATAGCGTCGCAGCCACTCGGCGGGCGTCAGCCCCGACTCGGCGACGAGGGCGGCGACGAACGAGTTGCCGTCCCGGTCGACGTGCAGCAGGGACGCCATCGTCGCCAGGCGCTCGCCCGGCTGCAGGGACGGCACCGGGCTCTCCCGCCAGAGGGCGGCGAGCATCTTCAGGTAGGGCGACCCCTTGGGCGCGGCCACGGCGTACTGCTCGTGGTGGTAGCCGATGGCGGCCCGTTCGCGGATGATCGACAGTCCGGTCGACCTGAGCACGTCGTCGTGGGCGATGAGGCCGGCCAGCCAGTCGTTGATGGCCGGAGTGGCCTCCATGTAGGCGGCGGACAGGCCGCGCAGAAAGCCCATGTTGAGGACCGACAGGGCGGTCTTGACGTAGTGCTTCGACGGGTCGCTGGTGTTGAAGAACGTCCGGATGGACTGCTGTGCCAGGTGGGCGTCGTCGCCCGGGCCGAGGTGGACCAGGCGCTGCTGGGCGACCTCGGAGGCGAACGTCACCGACAGCCGGTTGTGCCACTGCCAGGGGTGGACCGGTATCAGGTGGTAGTCGGCGAGGTCGAGCCCCCGCTCGCGCAGCACGCCGGAGAACCGTTCCAGCTCGGCGTCGGACAGCTCGGCGCGGATCAGGCGCTCGTAGTCGAGGTCGGCGGAGCAGGAGAACGTCGAGCGGTCGCGGCGGGCGGCCAGCCAGATCAGGTGGACGGGCGCGGCGGTCTCCGGGGCGTAGGCCAGGTACTCGTCGGAGCCGAAGCCGAGCCTGCCGTTGTTGGCGACGAAGCAGGGGTGGCCCTCCGTCATGCCGGCTTCGACGCTCTGGAAGTCGGAGCGGCTCAGTTCGGCGGCGGTGACCGGTGTGCGCGCCAGTTTCCAGCAGCTGCCGGCCAGCGTCGAGCTGATCTCCTCCAGGTAGACCGGAAGTACCTCCTCGCTCAGACCGAGCGTCTCCCGCAGCTCGATGAACAGGTCGAGGGCGTCGAGCGGCAGCTCGGTGCCGTCGCGGTGCCGGGTGATGCTGTCGGCGTCCACATCCCAGTGGTCGAGACTGAAGCGCCGGGCCGTGAAGCGGTACTCGACCCTGCCGTCGTCGCCGGTCACCGCGTACCGGCCGTGGGAGTCCGTGCCGCCGGGCAGCTCGGTCGGGTTGAGCAGGCGCTCGTGGCTGAACTCCGCGAGCGCCTTGCGTATCAGCAGCCGTCCGGCGCGCGCCCAGAGTTCCGGGGTGAGGTGGGCGACGGCGTCCGGCGTGCCTGCCGTCGTCCCGGGGCCGGCGGGCAGCCGGTCGGAAGCGGGGGGCAGCGGGGTGGTGGGGGCGGTCATGCGCGGGCTCCTCGGGCGGCCAGGAACTGGTCGCGGGTGCAGACGCTGAGGTAGGCGTCCTTCTCGGGTTTGCTGATCTTCTCCTCGACGCGGAAGCCGACGGCCTCGTTCAGCGCGTGCACCGCGCTGTTGCGCACGTCGGGCTCCACCACGACCCGGCGGGTGGCCGGGTCGGCGAACAGCATCTCCATGACGGTGGTGATGACGGCCAGGGTGAAGCCGCGCAGCGGGGTGTCGGTGGGGGCCGCCAGGAAGTGCATGCCCACGTCGCCGGGCTGCGCCGGGTAGAGGCCTTTCAGCTCGACCTCCGCCGGGTCGTAGCGCTCCATCAGGAAGGCCGGTTCACCGCGGTGCAGGCCGAGGAACGCGTCGTGGTGCGGGTTGGCGGCGATGGACATGAACTCGCGCTCGACGTCCGGCAGTGAGGCGTCCTGCATCAGGTAGAACGCGGCCTTGGCGTCGGTGACCCAGCGGTGCAGCAGTTCGGCGTCGGTCAGCGGGTCGACCGGCCGCAGCGCGAACTCCCCGAGCCGGCTGTCGGTGCGGGAGAAGACGGTCGCGGTCATGCGGGGGACACCTCCAGCGGCTGGTCGGCACCGGCGGGGGCGGCGAACTCCTGGAACGCCACGGACTTCTCGACGGGGTAGTACTCGCGGCCGAGCAGTTCCCGGATGATGCACGAGTTGCGGTAGGCGGCCATGCCCAGGTCCGGCGTGACGAAGCTGTGGGTGTGGAGCTCCGCGTTCTGCACGAAGATCTCACCGCCCGCGGTGTCGATGCTGTAGTTGCGGCGGACGTCGAAGCGGCTGGAGTCGTCCCACGCGATCCGGTCGGCGATCGGTGAGAGGAACGCCGGCACCTCGTAGCGGTAGCCGGTGGCGAGTACCAGGCCCTCGGTGGTGAGGGAGAAGTCGCGCTCCTGCTCCTGTTGGCGCAGTTGCAGGGTGTACGCGCCGTGCGCCTCGTCGTAGGACGCGCCGGTGAGCGCGGTGTTGGTCATCAGCCGGGTCGGGCAGGCCCGCCGCCGGCTCTTCGTGTAGAGCAGGTCGAAGATGTCGTTGATGAGTTCCGCGTCGATGCCCTTGTAGAGGTGCTTCTGCGAGTTGACCAGTCGGTCGCGGGTCGCAGGCGGCAGCGCGTGGAAGTAGTCCACGTACTCCGGGGAGGTCATCTCCAGGGTCAGTTTGGTGTATTCGAGGGGGAAGAAGCGGGGGGAGCGGGTGACCCAGTTGAGCTGGTAGTCGAAGGCGTCGATGTCCTGGAGCAGGTCGTGGTAGATCTCCCCGGCGCTCTGCCCGCTGCCCACGACGGTGATGGACTTCTTCGCCTGGAGCGCGTCGCGGTTCGACAGGTAGTGCGCGTTGTGGATGGCGTCGCCGCCCAGGTCGCGGCAGGTGTCGGGCAGGTAGGGCGGGGTGCCGGTGCCCAGCACCAGCCGCCGGCCGCGGTGCCTGTGGCGCTCCCCGGTGGGCAGCTCCACGGTGTGCACGACGTACAGCTGCTCCTGGTCGTCGTACTCGACGGACGTCACCTGGTGGCCGAAGCGCAGCGAGGAGAGCTTGCCGGCGGCCCACTGGCAGTAGTCGTTGTACTCGCTGCGCAGCGGGTAGAAGCTCTCGCGGATGTAGTACGAGTAGATCCGGCCGGACTCCTTGAGGTAGTTGAGGAAGGAGTACGGCGAGGTGGGGTCGGCGAGCGTCACCAGGTCCGCCATGAACGGGACCTGGAGGGTGCTGTGTTCCAGCAGCATGCCGGGGTGCCAGTCGAAGCCGGGCTTGTTGTCGAGGAACAGGCCGTCGAGTTCGTCGATCGGTTCGGTGAGGCAGGCCAGGCCGAGGTTGAACGGGCCGAGGCCGATGGCGATGAAGTCGTGCGGGGCGGGCATCGAGGGTCTCCTGTCCGAGGTCGGGTCGGGTGGTCAGCCGGCGCGGCGTCGGTCGGCGTGCGGCTCGGACCGCTCGGACAGGTACTCGCGGGCGTGGCCGGCGATCAGGTCCAGCACGGTGGCGATGTCCCGGAGTGTGGTCTGCGGGTTGAGCAGGGTGAACTTGAGGTAGTGCCGGCCGTCGACGACGGTGCCGGCGACCACGGCCTCGCCGGAGGCGAACAGCGCCTCCCTGGCGTGCAGGTTGACGGCGTCGCAGAGCGCCGGGTCGGTGTGGTCGGGCGGGAGGTAGCGGAACACCAGGGTGCTCAGCTGCGGCCGGGTGACCACCTCGAAGCGGGGGTCGGCGGTGAGCAGGCTCCAGCCGTCCGCGGCCCGGTCGACGACCTCGTCGAAGAGTTCACCGACGCCGTCCGCGCCCATGACGCGCAGCGTCATCCAGAGCTTCAGGGCGTCGAACCGGCGGGTGGTCTGGATGCTCTTGTCGACCTGGTTGGGCACGCGCTCCTCGTCCACGCGGGCCGGGTTGAGGTAGTCCGCGTGGTAGGTGGCGTGCCGCAGGGTGCTGCGGTCGCGGACCAGCACGGCGCTGGAACTGACCGGCTGGAAGAACGACTTGTGGTAGTCCACGGTGACCGAGTCGGCCAGCTCGATGCCGTCGAGCAGGTGCCGGCGGCGCGGGGAGACCAGCAGGCCGCAGCCGTAGGCGGCGTCCACGTGGAACCAGGTCTCGTGGCGGCGGCACAGTTCGGCGATCTCGGGCAGCGGGTCGATGCTGCCGAAGTCGGTGGTGCCCGCGGTCGCGACGACCGCCATCACCACCAGGTCCTCGTCCTCGCAGCGGGCCAACTCGCGGGCCAGCTCGGCGTGCCGCATGCGCTTGTCGTCGCCGCAGGGGATCGGGAGGACGGCGTCGTAGCCGAGGCCCAGCAGCGCGGCCGACTTGGCGATGCTGAAGTGGCTGCACTCGGAGGTGAGGATACGCAGCCGGGGCAGTATCTCCGCTTTGCGCAGCGGCGTCTCGGAGTTCTTCTGGACCAGCCGGCAGGCCTCGTCGCGGGCGAGCAGCATCGCCTGGAGGTTGGACTGGGTGCCGCCGCTGGTGAAGATGCCGTCGGCGGCGGTGCCCAGGCCGATGCGCTGGGTGGTCCAGTCGATCAGGCGGCGCTCGATGAGTGTGCCGCCGACGCTCTGGTCCCAGGTGTCGAGGGAGGAGTTGACGGACGAGAGGACCGCTTCGCCGAGCAGCGCGGGGATGACCACGGGGCAGTTGAGATGGCCGAGATAGCGCGGGTGGTGGAAGTAGACGGCGTCACGGAGATACACGCGTTCCAACTCGTCCAGCGCGGCGAGGTGGTCGCCGAGCGGCCGGTCGAGGTCGACGCCGGATATCTCGGGGGCGAGGTCGGGGGCGGAGATGCCGGTCAGGGGGCGTTCGCAGGTGGCGATTCTGCTGGCCACCCGGCTGACGCCTTCGCTGACGGTGTCCCGGTAGCGGTCCGCGGTGCTGTTGTTCAGCAGGTGTTCCCTGCTGTCCAGCGGCGCGGGCAGCGCTCCTGAAGACGGGTCCTCGGCGGTGGGCGCGAGGAAGCTCACGATCTGTCCTCCCAGATGCGGACGACACCGCCCACACCTGAGGAGGGAAGTGGCCTGCGGGGCAGGTGCTGTCCCAGGTGGGGGGTGAAGAAGGCGTAACAACGCAGTGAGGTTAGCCTACCCTTACTTTGTGTGCAACGTGGCGTGAGGTGCCAGGAGTGGAAGGATCCGTTCAACGTCGGTATCCGGCCAACTTCCGGTTCACGTGGGGCGCCCGACGCCTCTGGAGGCTGCCGTAGCCGCGCGGGTGACGCCTCGTCGGGCCGTGGCCGTCGAGCCGGTTCGGTCAGCCCGGGTCGCCAACGGTGCGCAGTACCAGGCCGCTGGCCGGCTTGGGGCCGAACGACGTCGACTTGCGCGGCATGGTGACGCCCTGACGTGCCAGCTCGCGCACCGTCTCCTCGGGCACGGCCCGCATCAGGACGGCGCTGCCGCCACTGCGCGCCGCCTGCTGCACGGCGCTCTCGGCCGAGTGCAGGTACCGCACCGACTCCGGGTCGTCAGGCACCCGCCACACCTCCGTGAGCAGCGCCGAGTGCAGCACGGTGGCGTCCAACTCGCGCCAGGCGGCGGGACGGTCCGCGCGCACGGCCCGGGTGAGCAGTTCGGGATCGGGCCGGTCCAGCAGGTGGAAGGAGTCGGGGCCGCCGCTCAGCAGGAAGGCCGGACCCTCCGCCCGGTCCAGCTCCGCCACGGCCTCCTCGAGCGACCCCGGTACCGGCCGGGAGCGCAGCGCGCCCGCCAGTCCGTGCAGCGCCTGCGTCAGGGGCAGTCGGGGCAGCACCCGGTGGATGGCCTGGACCCGGAGCGGGTAGCGGGCGGTGTCCACGAGCAGCACCAGGCCGTGCGCCCAGGCGTCACTGCCGGGGTGCTCGTCGCGCAGCCGCAGATACGTCGCCCAGCGGTGGTGGCCGTCGCCGATCAGGGCGCTGCGGCCGGCCAGGTCGGCGTCCACCTCCCGCAGTTCCGCCGGATCCGTCACCGCCCACAGCCGGTGTGCGAAACCGTCCTCAGTGGTGGTGGACAGCAGCGGCGGCCGTGTCGCCGTGCGCTCCACCACGGCGCCGGCGCCCGCCGGACTGCCGTCGCCGCGGTAGGACAGCAGCAGCGGCTCCAGGTTGGCGGCCGTCTCCCGCATCAGCGACACCCGGTCCTCGACCACCTCCGGCATGACGTCCTCGTGCGGCAGCACCACACCCTCCTCGGGCGGAGTCAGCCGCAGCGCGCCGATCAGCCCGCGCTGCACCACGTCGTCGCGGCGCTGCTCGTAGACGTAGAGGGCCGGCGTCGCGTCCCGGGTCAGCACGCCCCGGCTCTCCCAGTCGCGCAGCGTCTCCGCCGCCTGGCGGTGCCGGGCGGCCGGGTCCGCGTGGTGCGGCAGGATCAGCCGCACGATGTTGTAGCGGTCTGCGGTCTCCAGGTGGTGCACCCCGTCCGGGCGGACCACGACGTCGTACGGCGGTGACGTCACCGCGGCGAGACTGCCGACCCGCTCCGGCGCGTAGCGCAGGCCGCGGAAGGGGGCGAGGGAGAGGCCGTCAGCGCACATCCGAGCATGCTATGCCGCCCGGCCGCCGCTCGCCGGGCCGGGTGAGAGATGATCTCAGCCCGACCGACCGACGAACCCCCAGGAGCGGGTCAACGATGCTGCGATCCTCCGAGAAGGCACTGCACCGGGCCTACGACACGGCGCTGCTCGACCTGGACGGCGTCGTCTACGCGGGAGGCGCGGCGATCGTGCACGCGGCGGAGTCGCTGGAGGTGGCAGGTTCGGCGGGCATGCGGCTCGCCTACGTCACCAACAACGCGGCCCGCACCCCGCAGACCGTCGCCGACCACCTGGTGCGGCTCGGCGTCCCGGCCGCCCCGGACGACGTCATCACCTCCGCCCAGGCGGTGGCGAGACTGGTCGCCGGGCAGGTGCCGCAGGGCGCGGCCGTGCTCTGCGTCGGGGGAGAGGGGCTGCGGGTGGCGCTGGCCGAGCGCGGACTGCGGGTGGTGGACTCGGCCG
>NZ_BAAHCA010000122.1:0-8844 GCF_054776295.1 Streptomyces sparsus | reverse complement strand
CGGCCTGCGGGCGTCGCGCCGGACGGGCGACGAGCGGCGCCCCAGCCGGCGGCGCAATCCGCCTGCCGACCAGCGGTCAGCCGCCGGTGCGGGAGGCTAACCGCCGACCACGGGGTAGTGGTCGGAGAGGTTGCGGTAGGTGTGGGACGTGCCCCAACTCGTCGCCGTCCAGGGCGCGGAGCGCTCGTCGACGACGTGGTTGTTCCAGTCGGACGGGCGGGCGTGGCCGGCCCGGTGCAGCACATGGTCGAGGTTCTCACGAGGGTCGTCGGGGTAGCGCTCGGCGGCTATCGAGTTGTCGCGGGTGTCGAAGGAGTGCGAGCGGCCGGTGCGGCTGTCGGCGTCCACCAGGCCGGCGTCGGCGAGCATCGAGTCGTACTCGCCGCTGTACGAGTCCACGTTGAGGTCCCCCGCGACGATCACCTGCTCGTGCGCCGGTATGCCCTTGGCGTCGAGAAAGGCGTCCAACTGCCGGAACTGGGCGCCGCGCACGCGGGCGGCCTGCCCGTCGGCACAGCCGGGGTCGGTGGACTGGGCGTGGGTGCCCACGACGTGGACCCGGCTGCCGCGCACCTCCAGTACCGCGTAGACGAAGCCCTTGTTGGAGAGCCAGTCGGAGCCGCAGCCGTCCTTGTAGACGAACTGCTCCTTGCGCACGATCGGCCACTTGCTCAGCACCGCCACCCCGCCGTCCTCCGGGGCCAGCGCGGAGTAGGAGCCGTGGGTGGCGTCCCAGCCGCTCCTGGACCGCCCCAGCACGCCGGTGCGGTGGGGGTAGCGGTCGGCCGCGTGGCCCAGCAGCGCCTCTGACGCGGAGTTGTCGAACGCCTCCTGGAGCACCACCACGTCGTGGCCGGAGAACCACTCGGCCCGTGGGATCTCCCGAGCGCGGTGGTCCTGGCCCCAGTTCGGGTACAGGCTCTTGCTGAACAGGAAGCTGTTGTGGCTGAGCACCCGCAGCCGGGGCTGCTCGGTGGTGACGGCCGCGCCGGCCGGTGCGGCGGACACGGTGGCGGTGACCAGCGCGGCGGTGACTCCGGACGCCCTGGCGGCGCGGGCGGCTCTGTCGGTTCGGGCTGTGGGGCGCTGCGGCACGTGGACTCCCTGCGAGAGTGTGGGGACCGATGTGGCACATCAAAGCAGCCGCGGTTACCTGTGGGTATCCTCGCGGCGGGCTGGACATGCACACCCGCTGTCGAGTGTCCGCCGTCCCCGTGCGGGGGCCGGCCCTTCACCCTGCGTGGTGTCAACCGCCCTCGCTCGGAAGGGAGTTCGTCCCGGCTGCGGCGGATGGAGTGTCCCCCGAACGGGCCCTTCGTCGCCGCCGGTATCCGAGGCCCTCTCCCGATGCACACCGGAACCCCCGCGTGAGGGCGAGGAGATGACGTGCGGTGCCTTCAAGAAATGAACACTGATCCGGCCACCAGGCACGATGAGAACGCTCTCAATCAATTTCGGTGTGAAGTGTTGACGGCCCATAAACCGGCCGGTTAACTCCCGCCCTGACGCCGGTACCGGTTCCGGGACCGGTTGCGGCACTGTCGCCATTCGCCCGCCGGGAGGCCCCCATGCGCGTGACCATCGCTGATGTCGCACGGGCGGCGGGGGTCAGCAAGACCACGGTGTCGCGGGTGCTCAACACCAAGGCCGAGGTGGACCGGGTGACGGCCGCCCGCGTTCGTGAGGTGATCGAGGAACTGGGTTACGTGCCCAGCTCCAGGGCGGTCGGCCTGGCCCGGGGCGACAGCCGCACGGTGGGCATGCTGGTGCCCTCGCTCACCTGGCCGTGGATGGGCGAGGTCCTCCAGGGTGTGGTCGACACCGTCGAGGCCGCCGGCTACGGGCTGCTGCTCTTCACCTGCAACCACGGTGTGGAGTCGGTCGAGCGGTTCACCCGGCAGGTGTCGGCCCGTGCCTTCGACGGGCTGCTGGTGGTGGAGCCGGAGAACACCCTGGCCGCCCTCACCACCCTGCACCGCAAGGGGCTGCCGACCGTGCTGATCGACGACCGGGGCCACCACCCCGAGTTCCCCTCCGTCGCCACCACCAACCGCGACGGGGGCGCGTCCGCGGCCCGCCACCTGCTGGCCGCCGGACGCACCAGGCCCCTGGTGGTCACCGGTCCGCTGCGTTTCGGTTGCGCCCGGGACCGGCTGACGGGATTCCGCACCGCCTACGCCGAGCACGGGGTCGAACTCGCTCCGGGCACGGTGGTGGAAGGCGACTTCACCGAGCGCTGTGGTGAACTGGCCGTACGTCAACTGTCCGACGCCGGCGTCCGGTTCGACGCCGTCTTCGCGCACAACGACCTGAGCGCCGCCGGAGCGCTGCGGGCGCTGCGGGAGGACGGCCGACGGGTACCGGAGGACGTCGCCGTGGTCGGCTTCGACGACATCCCCATGGCCCGGCACACCGAACCGCCGCTGACCACCGTGCGCCAGCCCATGCGTCGGATGGGCGAGACGGCGGCACGGGTGCTGCTGGAACACCTCGGCGGTGCGCCCGTCACCGCCACGCCGCTGGTGCTGCCCACCGACCTGGTGGTCCGCCGCTCGGCACCCGAACCCTGACCGTCACCGGGCCCTGACCCGCCACACACCCGCCCCCACCCGCCACACCCGCTCTCACCACCCCCCGCCACACCGGTCGTGGCATCCCACCAGGCCGAGCGCACCGCGTCCGCACCCGCCGCATCCGCGACGTGCGCTCCGGTGTGCCCGGTTCGGGTCGCTCACGCCCGCTGTCAGCCCGCTTCGACCGTGTTTGTCCCGCTTCGAAGGAGTCGTCATGTCCACCAGACCCACTCTCCGCGTGATCGCCGCCGCCACCGCCACCGCCGCCCTGGCGGTCGGCTGCTCGGCTCCCTCCTCGTCCGGTTCCGGCAAGGGGGGAGGCACCGCGCTGACCATCGGCATGCCCAACGGGCCGCAGACCAACAACAGCAACCCCTTCCTGGGGACCTCGGCCGGCGCCTCGCTGGGCTACCGCTACATGATCTACGAGCCGCTCGTCATGACGAACGGCGTGCGGCCCGACGAGAAGGGCAAGCCGTGGCTCGCCTCGGAGTGGAAGTGGGAGGACAACTTCACCCGCGTCGCGTTCACCGTCGACGAGCGGGCCAAGTGGTCCGACGGCAAGCCGCTCACCGCCGAGGACGTCGCCTTCACCTTCGAACTGATCAAGAAGCACAAGGCGCTCAACGGCAACGCCATCCCCTACGGCAGCATCACCACCGAGGGCGACACCGTGACCCTCACCTTCGAGGAGTCCCAGTTCGTCAACCAGAACAAGATCGTCACCACCTTCGTGGTGCCCAAGCACATCTGGTCCGACGTCGAGGACCCGGCGACCTGGCCCAACCGCAAGCCGGTGGGCTCGGGCCCCTACCAGCTCAAGACCTTCACTCCGCAGACCACCACGCTCACCGCCACCGACAGCTACTGGAAGGGTGAGACGAAGGTCAAGGAGCTGCGCTACACGTCGTACAACGACAACAACGCGCAGACCACCGCACTGGCCAACGGCAAGACCCAGTGGTCCTTCGTCTTCATGCCGAACTACAAGGAGCTCTACGTCGCGAAGGACCCCGAGCACAACAAGCTCTGGTTCCCCTCCGGCCTCGGTATCCACGGCCTGTGGTTCAACACCGCCCGCCCGCCGCTGGACAACCCCGCACTGCGCAAGGCCATCGCCATGGTCGTGGACCGCCGGGCCATCCACGTCCAGGCACAGGCGACGCTCTACCCGGAGATCACCAGCCCCACCGGCATCCCGCTGCCGGCCGGAAAGCCGTTCCTGGCCCCCGAGTACAAGGACGCCAAGGTCGAGGTCGACGTGGCCGGTGCCAAGAAGGTGCTGGAGAAGGCCGGGTTCACCCTCGGCGGCGGCACGCTCAAGGACCCGGACGGCAAGCCCGTCACCATGACGATGACCGACCCGGCCGGCTGGAACGACTACATCACCGGGCTGTCGATCATCAAGGACAACGTCAAGAAGATCGGCATCGACGCCAAGGTCAAGACCCAGACCGCCGAGGCGTGGACCTCCGACGTCTCCAACGGCAACTTCGACGCGACCCTGCACTGGACCAACAGCGGGGCCACGCCCTACGACATGTACCAGAACATCATGGACGGTGAGCTGCTCCAGCCCCTGGGCAAGAGCGCCCCGCTGGGCAACTTCGGCCGCTTCGACAACAAGGAGGCGACGAAGGCGCTCAAGAGCTACGCCAACGCCACCACCGACGACGTGCGCACGAAGGCACTCAACACCCTCCAGAAGATCATGGTCGAGGAAGCCCCGATGGTGCCGACCGCCGCCGCGCCCATCGGCGCCGAGTACTCCACCAAGCACTGGGTCGGCTGGCCGACCGAGGCGAACCCCTACGCGCCGCCGCAGCCCACCCAGCCCAACTCGCTCGACGTGGTGCTGCACCTCAAGCCCGCCTCCTGACCGCCTGCCGCCCGCCGCAGATGAGGAAACCGGCCATGCTCGCCGAAGCCGTACCCCCCGACCCGCACGATCCGCGGGACCCGCACAGCCCGTCACCCGACCACGACCGGGAGGTCGTGCTCGAAGCCCGCGCCGTCAGCAAGCACTTCCCCGTCCGACGCGGCCTCGGGGACGTCGTCGCCCGCCGCCGCCGGGTGGTGCACGCGGTCGACGACGTCTCGCTCGTCCTCCGGCGGGGCAGCGTCACCGCCCTGGTGGGTGAGTCCGGCTCCGGCAAGTCGACCGTCGCCCGCCTGCTCGCCCAGCTGTATCCCCTCACCGGCGGGGAGATACGGCTGGAGGGCAGCCCGGCGAAGGCCGGTCGCGGCCGGTCGTTCCGCGCCTACGTGCGCAAGGTCCAGCTGATCTTCCAGGATCCGTTCGCCTCACTGAACCCCGTGCACACCGTGCGCTACCACCTCACCCGTGCGCTGCGCATCCACGGCCGGGCCGGCAGCGGCGACGCCGAACTCCAGCGGAACCTGGCGGCGTTGCTGGAGCAGGTGCAGCTGACACCGCCGGAGCGGTTCCTCGACAAGTTCCCGCACGAACTCTCCGGCGGCCAGCGGCAACGCGTCGCCATCGCGCGTGCCCTCGGCGCCGACCCGGCGGTGCTGCTCGCCGACGAACCGGTGTCCATGCTCGACGTCTCCATCCGGCTCGGCGTGCTCAACCTGCTGCGCGACCTGAAGGAACGCCTGCGCCTGGCCGTGCTGTACATCACCCACGACATCGCCTCGGCCCGGTACTTCGCCGACACCACGCTCGTCATGTACGCGGGCCGGGTCGTCGAGGGCGGTGACAGCGAGACCGTCACCCAGCACCCCGCCCACCCCTACACCCAACTGCTGATCGCGTCGGCGCCCGACCCGGACCGGGTCGTCGACGAGCAGGAGCGGCACGAGACCGGCAGCGGTGAACCACCGTCGCTGATCGACCCGCCGGCCGGCTGCCGCTTCCACCCCCGCTGCCCGCGGGTGATGGAGCGCTGCCGCACCGAGCTGCCGCCCCGGTTCGACCTCGACGGCGGCCAGTGGGCGGCCTGCTGGCTGTACGAGAAGGACGGCGAGGACAACGGGAAGGGCCAGGGGACGAGCCGCGGGAGGGACGGCGGCTCGGCGCCGGGCAGCGCCGGAGCCTCGCCCCGGACCGTCACCGGGTCCATGCCTGCCGGGGGTGGGGACAGCCGATGAAGTACCTGCTCCAGCGGCTCGCCTTCTACGCCGTCACCGCGTGGGCCGCCATCACCATCAACTTCCTGATTCCGCGCCTGATGCCCGGCGACCCCGTCCAAGCGCTCATCGCGCGCTTCCAGGGCCAGCTCGACACCAAGGCCGTCGACTCGCTGCGCGCGCTCTTCGGACTGGACCGCGACCTCTCCATCTGGCAGCAGTACACCGACTACTGGTCCCACCTGCTGCGCGGCGACCTCGGCCTGTCGTTCACCTTCTTCCCGACCCCGGTCGGCGAGGTCATCTCCCAGTCGCTGCCGTGGACGCTCGCGCTGGTCGGCACCACCACCGCGCTCAGCTTCCTGCTCGGCACCGGCCTGGGCATCATCAGCGGCTGGCGCCGGGGGTCGTGGCTGGACGGTCTGCTGCCGGTCACCACGTTCATCTCCGCGATCCCCTACTTCTGGCTGGGACTCATCGCCATCGCGCTGTTCGCCGTGAAGTGGCCGCTGTTCCCGGCCGCCGGCGGCTACGACAGCGCACTGGTACCCGGGTTCACCGGTGAGTTCATCAGCAGCGCGCTCTACCACGCGGTACTGCCCGGTGTGACGGTCGTGCTCAGCGCGATGGCGGGCTGGGTGCTCGGCATGCGCAACATGATGGTGACCGTCTCCTCCGAGGACTACGTGATGGTCGCCCAGGCGAAGGGCCTGTCCGAGCGGAGGGTGATGTTCTCCTACGCCGCCCGCAACGCGATCCTGCCCAACATCTCCGGATTCGCGCTGTCACTGGGCTTCATCGTCGGCGGCACGCTGCTGGTGGAGATGGTCTTCTCCTATCCCGGCATCGGATACCAGCTGTTCCAGGCCGTCGGGGCCAAGGACTACCCGCTGATGCAGGGCGTGTTCCTGATCATCACGCTCTCGGTGCTGGCCGCGAACCTGCTCGCCGACGTCGTCTACCTGCTGCTCGACCCCCGTACCCGAAGGGAGGCCTGAACCATGGCAGTCGTCACCGCCTCCGAAACCGAACCCGCCGACGCCGATTCGGCCGGCACCGCCGCGGAAGGGCCGGCGCGCCGGCAGCGGCTGCGCTTCCTGCGCGCCGGCAAGACCCGTGCCGGGTTGGGCATTCTGGGCTTCTTCGTCCTGCTGGCGATCGCCGGCCCCTGGCTCGCGCCCTACGACCCGGACAGCATGAGCGACGACATCCTGCAACCGCCCTCCGCGGCGCACTGGTTCGGGACCACCCAGACCGGGCAGGACGTGTTCTCGCAGATCCTGGTCGGCACCCGGGGCGTGCTGGTCGTCGGCTTCACCGCCGCCGTCTTCGCCACCCTGCTCGCCGTGCTGATCGGCGTCAGCGCCGGCTTTCTCGGGGGAGTGGCCGACGAACTGCTGTCCGCGCTCAGCAACGTCTTCCTGGTCATCCCCGGCCTGCCGCTGATCATCATCATCGCCAGCTTCGTGGAGGACGCGGGCGACCTGCTGATCGCACTGGTCATCTCCGTCACCGCATGGGCCTGGGGAGCCCGGGTGCTGCGCGCCCAGACCCTGTCGCTGCGCCGCAGGGACTACGTCGAGGCCGCCCGCGCCACCGGCGAACCCACCTGGCGCATCATCGTGTTCGAGGTGATGCCCAACCTCACCGCGGTCATCGCCTCGGGATTCGTCGGAACGGTCGTCTTCGCCGTGCTGCTGGAGATCACCCTCGCCTTCATCGGCGTCGCCGACATCTCCAACTGGAACTGGGGCACGGTGCTGTTCTGGGCCCAGTCCAACCAGGCTCTGGCCCAGGGCGCCTGGTGGTGGTTCGTGCCCGCCGGACTGTGCATCGCCCTGCTGGGCACCGCGCTCTCGCTCATCAACTTCGGCATCGACGAGTTCGTCAACCCGCGGCTGCGGACCGAGACGGGCGCCTCCCGGAGCGTGCGGATGCGTGTCGGCTTCACCCCCGTCGTCCGCACCGCCCGCCCGGCAGACCCGGCCGACTCCGGCGGCCCCGCCCCCCACTTCACCCCGGTCGCCCGTACCGCCGACCGGGCCGGCGAGGCCGACGACGCCCCTCCGGCGGAAAGCAGGACAGCCGCCGACACGCACACCGACACGCACGCCGACACGGGCGGTGCGGCGGAGAATACCGCGGACGGCACGGACGCGAGCCGCCCCCAGCGGAAGGAGCCGCGCCCATGACCGAGCAGCCCGTCCTCACCATCAAGGGCCTGCACGTCGACTACGGCACCGGCCCCGGCGCCGTCCAGGCGCTGCGCGACATCAACCTCACCCTGCACCGCGGGGAGGTCCTCGGCCTGGCCGGGGAGTCCGGCTCCGGCAAGTCGACGCTGGCCTACGCCGTCACCCGGCTGCTCGCGCCCCCCGGAGTCATCACCGGTGGAGAGGTCCGCTACCGGCCGAAGTCGGGACCACCGGTCGACCTGCTCGACCTCAAGCCGGAGGAGCTGCGCGCCGTCCGCTGGCAGGAGCTGTCCATCGTCTTCCAGGGCGCGATGAACTCCCTCAACCCCGTGCACACCGTGCAGAGCCAGCTCACCGACGTGCTCAAGGCCCACCGCCCGCAGACGTCCGGCGAGCAGCGCCGGGCCCGGGCCGCCGAGCTGCTCTCCCTGGTCGGCATCTCCGCCGACCGGCTCGCCGCCTACCCCCACCAACTGTCGGGCGGCATGCGGCAGCGCGTGATGATCGCGATGGCCCTCGCCCTGGAACCCGAGATCGTCATCATGGACGAACCGACCACCGCACTCGACGTGGTGATGCAGCGCCAGATCCTTCGCCAGCTCGTGCGGCTGCGCCAGGAACTGGGCTTCTCGGTGGTGTTCATCACGCACGACATCTCGCTGCTGGTGGAGTTCTCCGACCGCATCGCGATCATGTACGGCGGACGCATCGTCGAGGAGGCGGACGCCGGTGACCTCTACCGCGACGCCCGCCACCCCTACAGCCACGGCCTGCTGCACTCCTTCCCCTCCCTGCACGGACCGCGCCGGGAACTCACCGGCATCGCCGGCTCACCGCCGCACCTGACCGCGATGCCGTCCGGCTGCGCCTTCCATCCGCGCTGCGGACGGGCCGTCGCACCGTGCGCCGACCAGGTGCCGCGACTGTTGCCCACCGGCGACGGCGCCCCGCGCGGCGTCGCCTGCTGGCTGCACCACCCGGCGGCG
>NZ_BAAHCA010000121.1:0-8858 GCF_054776295.1 Streptomyces sparsus | reverse complement strand
GTCCGCCCGGGCCGGGAGGCCGTGACCCGGGCGGACCGGGATCCGCAGGGGACCGCGCCGCCCCCGCCGAAGCGGCGTACCCCAGTGGACACCGGACAACGTTGCGGCAAGGTTGCACGGCCGGCGGGAGCCGCCGGGGTGCCGCCTCGGCCCACGGCCGGCTGTACGCCGGCGGTCAGAAGAAGCCCAGCTTCTTCGCGGAGTAGCTGACCAGCAGGTTCTTCGTCTGCTGGTAGTGGTCCAGCATCATGCGGTGGTTCTCCCGGCCGATGCCCGACTGCTTGTAGCCGCCGAACGCGGCGTGCGCCGGGTAGGCGTGGTAGCAGTTCGTCCAGACCCGGCCCGCCGCGATGGCCCGGCCGGCCCGGTAGGCGGTGGTCGCGTCCCGGGTCCAGACGCCCGCGCCCAGGCCGTACAGCGTGTCGTTGGCGATCCTGATGGCGTCCGTGTGGTCGGAGAACGCCGTCACGGCCACCACGGGGCCGAAGATCTCCTCCTGGAACACCCGCATGTGGTTGCCGCCCTCCAGGATGGTGGGCTGGACGTAGTAGCCGCCGGCCAGTTCGCCACCCAGGTCGGCGCGGGCGCCGCCGGTCAGCACCCGTGCGCCTTCCTGCCGGCCGATGTCGAGGTAGGCGAGGATCTTCTCCAGCTGGTCGTTCGACGCCTGGGCACCGATCATCGTGTCCGTGTCCAGCGGGTGGCCCTGCACGATCCGCTCGGTACGCGCGGTGGCGGCCTCCAGGAACGAGGCGTAGTGCCCCTGCTGGATGAGGGCCCGCGACGGGCAGGTGCACACCTCTCCCTGGTTGAGGGCGAACATCGTGAAGCCCTCCAGCGCCTTGTCGAGGAAGTCGTCGTCGGCCGCCGAGACGTCGTCGAAGAAGATGTTGGGGCTTTTGCCGCCCAGTTCGAGCGTGACCGGCTTCAGGTTCTCCGAGGCGTACTGCATGATCAGCCGCCCTGTGGTGGTCTCGCCGGTGAAGGCGATCTTGGCGACCCGGGGGCTGGCGGCGAGCGGCTTGCCGGCCTCGACGCCGAAGCCGTTGACGATGTTGACCACGCCGGGCGGCAGCAGGTCGGCGATCAGGCCCATCAGCACGTGGATGGAGGCCGGCGTCTGCTCGGCGGGCTTGAGCACCACGGCGTTGCCCGCGGCGAGCGCCGGAGCCAGCTTCCACACGGCCATCAGGATCGGGAAGTTCCACGGGATGATCTGCGCGACGACGCCCAGCGGTTCCTGGAAGTGGTAGGCGACGGTGTCCTCGTCGATCTCCGAGATCGAGCCCTCCTGCGCCCGGATGGCGCCCGCGAAGTAGCGGAAGTGGTCGATCGCCAGCGGCAGGTCGGCGGCCAGGGTCTCCCGTACCGGCTTGCCGTTCTCCCAGCTCTCGGCGACGGCGAGCGCCTCCAGGTTCTGCTCCATCCGGTCGGCGATGCGGTGCAGTACGAGTGCCCGCTCGGCCGCCGGGGTCCGGCCCCAGGCGGGCGCGGCACCGTGCGCGGCGTCGAGGGCGCGCTCGACGTCCTCCGCGGTGCCCCGGGCCATCTCCGTGAAGGGCGCGCCGTTGACCGGGCTGGGGTTCTCGAAGTACCCGCCCAGTTTCGGGGCGACGTAGGCGCCGCCGATCCAGTGGTCGTATCGGGGCTCGAAGTCGACGACGGCTCCGTCGGTCCCGGGTGCGGTGGACGGAGACGGGTACTGCGAGACGTGCGGCCAGGCACAACCCAGGGAGCGCGACCACATGGAGACGGAACTGCACGGTGTCGCAGCGGCCAGCGACCGGGGTCTGCGGCACCACCGCAACGAGGACGCCTACGGCGTGGACGTCGTGGCGCTGCCCGACGGGACGCCCGCGGTGGTCGCCGTCGTGTGCGACGGCGTCTCCTCGTCGAGCCGCCCGGACGAGGCGTCGGCGGCGGCGGCCGGAGCGGCCCGCGCCCACCTGACGGACGTACTGCCGCGCGGTGCCCAGCCGCAGCAGGCCCTGCACGAGTCGATGGAGGTGGCGGGCCGGGCGGTGTCCGCGCTGGCCGCCGAAGCGCCCACACCCGAGCAGAACGCCCCGGCGTGCACCGTGGTGAGCGCCGTCGTCGCCGGCGGGCTGCTCGCCGCCGGCTGGATCGGGGACAGCCGGGCCTACTGGGTTCCGGAGGACAGGTCCGCGTCCGCCGCCCGGCTCACCGAGGACGACTCCTGGGCCGCGCAGATGGTGGCGGCCGGGCTGATGGCGGAGGCCGAGGCGTACGCGGACGCCCGCGCGCACGCCATCACCGGGTGGCTCGGCGCGGACGCCTACGAACTGGACCCGCACACCGCCTCGTTCACCCCGGACCGGCCGGGAGTGGTGCTGGTGTGCACCGACGGGCTGTGGAACTACGCCGAGTCCGCCGAGCAGTTGGCCGCCGTGGTGCCGGCCGACGCCCGGGCCCGGCCGATGGCCGCGGCCCAGCACCTGGTCCGGTACGCGCTGTCCGGCGGGGGCCACGACAACGTAACAGTGGCCGTCATCCCGTTCCCCGCTGCCGGCTCGCGGGCAGGATCGGCCTGACGTAAGCGGGGGCGGGGGAACGCGTCAGCTCTGCCGGCTCCTGTGCCGCCGGGCGGCGGAGCGCCGCCCGTGGAGTTGAGTGGAAGCAGGTTATGGCCATTTTCGCGAAGACCCACGCGCCCCGGTTCTCGGTCGAGGTGTACCAGAACGAGTACCTGCCGGAGGGCGGGCGCGAGGTCAACGCCATCGTGACGGTCACCGCGACCGGCGGCGGGACCACCGGCGGCACACCGCTGCCGGTCACCGACCCGGGCGACGGCACCGCCGTGCCCGGCGAGCCGGGCGCCGCCGTGGTGCTGATGGTGGACTGCTCGGGTTCGATGGACTATCCGCAGACGAAGATGCGGGCCGCCCGCGACGCCACTGCCACCGCCGTGGACGCCCTGCGCGACGGGGTCGCGTTCGCCGTGGTCGCGGGCACCCACGTGGCCCGCGAGGTCTACCCGGGCGACGGACGCCTGGCGGTCGCCGACCCGGCCACCCGCGCCGAGGCGAAGCGGGCACTGCGCGGACTGACCGCGAACGGCGGCACCGCGATCGGTGCCTGGCTGCGGCTGGCCGACCGGTTGCTGGCCGCCGCCGACGCGTCCATCCGGCACGGCATCCTGCTCACCGACGGCCGCAACGAGCACGAGGAGCCGGCGGCGCTGCGCGAGGCGCTGGACGCCTGCGCGGGACGGTTCACCTGCGACGCCCGGGGAGTGGGCACCGACTGGGAGGTGAAGGAGGTCACCGGCATCGCCTCGGCGCTGCTGGGCAGCGCGGACATCGTCGCCGACCCGTCCGGGCTGGCCGCCGACTTCACGGGCATGATGACCGCGGTGATGGGCAAGGCGGTCGCCGACGTCAGCCTGCGGCTGTGGACACCGCAGGGCGCGGAGATCGCGTTCGTCAAGCAGATGGCGCCGCAGGTCGAGGACCTCACCTGTCGGCGCGTCGAGGCGGGCCCCCGGGCGGGGGACTACCCGACGGGCTCCTGGGGGGACGAGTCCCGCGACTACCACGTGTGCGTCCGGGTGCCGCCGGCGGAGGTCGGCCGGGAGATGCTGGCGGCCCGCGTCTCGCTGGTCCTCCCGGAGCCGGACGGCACGGCACGGACCCTGTCGCAGGGGCTGGTCCGGGCGGTGTGGACGGACGACGAGGCCGCCACCACGACGATCAACCCGCAGGTCGCGCACTACACCGGGCAGGCCGAACTGGCCCAGGCGATCCAGCAGGGACTCGATCTGCGCAAAGCCGGGGACGAGGACGGCGCGACCGCGAAACTGGGTCGCGCGGTGCAGTTGGCGAGCGCCTCGGGCAACGCGGACACCGCGAAACTGCTCGCGAAGGTGGTGGATGTCGTCGACGCGGCGGCGGGTACTGTTCGGCTGAAGGCAAGGGTCACCGACGCCGACGAGATGACGCTGGAGACACGCTCCACCAAGACGGTCCGAGTGAAGAAGTAGCGCACGGAGGGGGAAGCCCGAGATGCCGACTTGCCCGAACGGCCACCGGTCGGCGGCCGACGACTGGTGCGAGGTGTGCGGTCATCGCATGCCCGCCGCGTCCGGTACGCCCGACGCGGCGCCTTCGGCGGGACAGGCGCCCGGTTCCGGGTACGGCTATCCCGGCCCGGCGACCCAGCAGGCCGAGCTGTGCCCGCAGTGCCACACCCCTCGGGAGGCCCAGGGGCCGTTCTGCGAGGAGTGCCGCTACAACTTCCGCACCCACTCCGCCACGCCCTACCCGGCGTTCGGGCAGCAGCCCGGTCAGCGGGAGCAGCCCGGAGCCTCGCTCGGGTTCGAGGGGTCCAGACCCTCGCAGATGAACCGCCCGGCGGAGCCGATACCCGCCCCGGCGCAGCAGGACGACGACTGGAACCTGGCGCCGCCCGGCGGGAACGGCGGATGCCAGCAGTCGTTCCCGGACCGGCAGCAGCCCTATCCGGACAGCGGCCGCTCCTTCCTCGGTGACCACCTCTCCTCCCCGGGCGGCTCGCAGTCCTTCCCCGACGAGCAGGAGCGGTACGCCGGCCGGCCGCAGTCGTTCCCCGAGCAGCGGCATCCGTACCCGGAGGGCCCGCAGTCCTACCCGGGGCAGCAGACCCACCAGGGCGGGCAGTCCTACGACGGGCAGCACTCCTACGGGTCGCAGCAGGCCTACCCCGACCAGCAGGCCTACCAGGGCGGGGGGCCGCAGTCCTACCAGGGCGCGCCCGGCCGTACCGACCGGTCCGGGTACCCGGAACAGCCCGCGTACCCGGAGCAGCCCGCCTACCCGGAACAGCCCGCCTATCCCGACCAGCAGGCCTACCCGGGCCGGCGCTCC
Organism: Streptomyces sparsus; assembly: GCF_054776295.1. Taxonomy (NCBI): domain Bacteria; kingdom Bacillati; phylum Actinomycetota; class Actinomycetes; order Kitasatosporales; family Streptomycetaceae; genus Streptomyces; species Streptomyces sparsus. The sequence continues at coordinate 3,996 of NZ_BAAHCA010000121.1, read as the reverse complement.
TATCCCGACCCTCAGGCCTATCCCGAGCAGTCGTACCCGGGCTCGCAGACTCCGCAGGCCGGCCGGTCCACCGGCTCGGGTGAGGCGGACGGCGGCTCGCGGGCCGGCAACTGGATGGTGACGGTCGCCACCGACCGGGAGTACTTCACCGCGATGATGCAGCGCAGCGGTCCGGAGGGCGCGGAGCTCAACCTGCCCGACTACTCACCCGAGTTGCAGGTGCCGCTCACCGGCGGCCAGGTGACCGTCGGGCGGCGTCGGCAGTCCACCGGCGAGGCGCCCACCATCGACCTGTCGCGCCCACCGGAGGACCCGGGCGTGTCCCACCAGCACGCGATGCTGGTGCAGCAGGACGACGGCGGCTGGGCGGTGCTCGACCAGGACTCCACCAACGGCACCACCGTCAACGGCGCCGAGGAGCCCATCCAGCCGTTCGTGCCGGTGCCGCTGCGGGAGGGCGACCGGGTGCACGTGGGTGCCTGGACGACCCTCACCCTCCGTCGGTCGTAGCGGGCGGCTGCGACCGCTCCGTCCCGGGCAGCGGCCAGCGGTGGGGGCCTGCCGGATCGTCCAGCCAGGCCCACTGGCCGCTGTCCCGCACCGTGACGCCGTAGCGTTCCCGGTCGGGGCGGCCGGCACCACGCCAGAGGGTGTGGGCTTCGAGCGGGTCGAGCTGTCCGGCGGACAGCTCCAGCAGGAAGCGGAACGACTCGTGCCGCAGTGCGTCCTCCGGGACGCGGGCGGTGGGCACCGCCCCGGCGTGCTGCGGGGTGCCGCGCAGCGGGACGAAGAACGCCGGGGTGTCCAGGAACCGGCCCTCGGCCCAAGTGCCGTCCGGCACACGCAGTTTCACCAGTCCGGTGGCGAGCGGCGCGAGCACCACCGCGCCGGGCGCGCACTGCTCGATCCAGGCGTCCGGCACCGAGCTGATCGCGCAGGTCGCGATGATCCGGTCGAAGGGCGCTCTGGCGGGGCAGCCGCGGGCACCGTCCCCGGTGACCACCGTCGGCCGGTAGCCGGCCTCGGCGAGGTGCGCCCGGGCGGGCTCGGTGATGTCCGGGTCCAGGTCCACCGTGGTGACGTTGCCGTCGCCTAGCCGGTGCGAGAGCAGCGCCGCGTTCCAGCCCGTGCCGGTACCGATCTCCAGCACCGTCATGCCGTCCTCGACGTCCAGGGCGTCGAGCATCCGGGCCATCAGCGACGGCTGGCTGCTGGATGACAGCAGTTCGCCGTCGCGTCTGCGGGTGGCCAGCGGCACGTCCTCGTAGGCGCCGTCCAGCCAGCGTTCGCGGGCCTCCGGATCGGGGTCCTCCCGCCAGCGGCGCTCGTACGCCGTCCTCGTCGGCACGAAGTAGTAGGGCACGAACGTCTCCCGGGGGACCTCCTCGAAAGCCGCCCGCCAGGCCGGGTCGTCCAGGACACCGGCCGCCACGAGTTCCCGCAGAAAGGCTTTCCGTCGCATGCCCCCACTGTCCCGCTCCGCAGCCGATCATGCGAGCCCCGCCCTTCCCGGGGCGGCCGGCTCCGGGATAGCGTCGATCGCCATGACCAGCACTGCCGCGATCACAGTCGAAGGACTGCGCAAGCGGTACGGGGATGTGCAAGCAGTCGACGGGGTCTCGTTCGAGGTCCGGCACGGCGAGTTCTTCGGCATTCTCGGACCCAACGGCGCGGGCAAGACCACCACCCTGGAACTCGTCGAAGGGCTGCGCAAGCCCGACGCCGGCCGGGCCGAGCTGCTCGGCAGGCCGTCCTGGCCGCGCGACACCGGCCTGCTGGCCCGGATCGGTGTGCAGCTCCAGGCCTCGGCCTTCTTCGAGAAGCTGACCGCCCGCGAACAGATCCGCACCTTCGCCTCGCTGTACGGCGTGGGCGGGGACCGCGCGGACGCCATGCTGGAGAAGGTCGGTCTGACCGACAAGGCCGACGTCCGCGACGACAAGCTGTCCGGCGGCCAGGCGCAACGGCTCTCGCTGGCCTGCACCCTGGTGCACGACCCGGAGCTGGTGTTCCTCGACGAGCCGACCACCGGCCTCGACCCGCAGGCCCGCCGCAACCTGTGGGACCTGCTGCGCGGCATCCAGGCCGACGGCCGCACCGTCGTACTGACCACGCACTCCATGGACGAGGCCGAGACCCTGTGCGACCGGGTCGCGGTGATGGACAGCGGCCGGATACTCAGGATCGGCCCGCCGCGCGACCTGATCGCCGAGCTGGGCGTCGACTCCCTGGAGGACGTGTTCCTCCAGCTGACCGGGCGGGAGTACCGCGAATGACCGGCACCTCCAGGCCCTCCACCCCCCAGGACCCCGCCGTCACCGGCCCGCCCGCCGCCGGCGGCGGGCGCCGCGGCGGCACGCTCGGCCCGTTCCTCAGCCTGTCCCGGGCGATGGCCCTGGGCCTGCTGCGCGACCGGGCCGCGATCTTCTTCATGCTGCTCTTCCCCCTGATGTTCCTGATGCTGTTCGGCGCGCTGTTCAAGGACAGCGGCGTCTCCCAGTCCGAGGTGATCCAGGTCGGGGACGTCGCGGTGCTCGACGACCTGTCGGCCCAGGAGCGGGAGCAGCTGCGTGACGTCCTGAAGATCGTCCGAACGGACGGCTCGCCCGCAGCTCTGGACGAGGCACTGGAGAAGGTGCGCACCGGCGAGACCGACGCGGTGGTGCTCCAGCGCGGGGACGACGTGCGGCTGCGCGTCTCGGTCGCCGACCAGGTGCGGGCGGGCAGCGTCCGCGGAGTGCTCGACTCGCTCGTGCAGCAGGCCAACCAGGAGGCCACCGGGCAGCCGCCGGCGTTCCGCCTCAGCACCGACCAGGTGGAGGACGAGTCGGTGCAGCCGATCCAGTTCCTCACCCCGGGGCTGCTCGGCTGGGCGGTCGCGATGGGAGCCGTCTTCGGGACCGCCCTCAACCTGGTGTCCTGGCGCAAGAAGCGCATCCTGCGGCGGCTGTGGCTCGCGCCGGTCAGCGCCGCGTCGGTGATCTCGGCGCGCGTCGGCATCAACCTGGCCCTCGCTCTGGCGCAGACGGCCGTCTTCCTCGGCGTGGCGACCCTGCCGTTCTACGGACTGCGACTGACCGGCTCCTGGTGGCTGGCGATCCCGCTGGTGCTCTCGGGCACACTCGCCTTCATGTCGATCGGCCTGGTGGTGGGCGCCTGGGCCAAGTCGGAGGAGGCCGCCAACGGCGCGGCGCAGCTCGTCATCCTGCCGATGGCGTTCCTGTCGGGGGCGTTCATCCCGTTCGACTCGGCCCCCGAGTGGCTCCGGGCGATCGCGCGGTTCATGCCGCTCAAGCACCTCGCGGACGCCATGCAGGGCGTCATGTCCCGCGGTGAGGGCTGGGCGACGGCCCTGCCGGTGATGGCCGGCCTGCTGCTGTTCGCCGCGGTGCTGACGCTGGTCGCGTGGTGGCTCTTCCGCTGGGACGACGCCTGAGCCCGCCGCCGGCGGCGGCCCGGCGGGTGGGGGCCGGACGGGTGACGCGGGCGAGGCACCGTGGACCGTTCGGCCATCTGACACCATGGGAGCGTGATGGAGATTCCGCGCGGGAGCTTGCCCCAGCAGACGTTCTTCGAGCAGGTCGGAGGCGAGCAGACGTTCCGACGACTCGTCCGGCGCTTCTACGAGGGGGTCGCCGGGGACCCCCTGCTGCGCCCGATGTATCCCGAGGAGGATCTCGGGCCGGCCGAGGAACGCCTCGCGCTGTTCCTGATGCAGTACTGGGGTGGCCCGCGCACCTACAGCGAGGGCCGCGGCCACCCGCGGCTGCGGATGCGGCACGCCCCCTTCCGTGTGGACCAGGCCGCGCACGACGCGTGGCTGAAGCACATGGGCGACGCGGTGACCGAGTTGGGCCTGCCGCCCGAGCAGGAGAAGCAGCTGTGGGACTACCTCGTCTACGCCGCCGCCTCCATGGTCAACACCCACGGCTGAGCCCGGAACGGCGCCGTCCGGATGCCTTCCGTGCGACGGGCGCCGCAGCGTGAGCGGCGGCG
>NZ_BAAHCA010000120.1:0-8888 GCF_054776295.1 Streptomyces sparsus | reverse complement strand
CCACGGGCCGCTGGCCGTCCTGGACGGAGACGGCTCGGCGTACTGCGTCGGCGGCCTGGTCCTCGACTGCCCGGCCGACAGCCTGGTCCCGCTGGTCGAGTGGGCGCTGACCGACGCCCGGCTGGGCGCACCGCGGCTGAACCGCAACGGCAAGGACGCCGACCCCCTCCTGGTGCTCACCGACGCGGCAGCCGAACGGCTCGGGCTGCCCGCCGCGCTGGAGGACCGCCGCGGTCTGCGGCTCCCGGCCGACCACCGGGTGGTGCGGCAGCTCACCAAGGCCACCTGGCAACTCACCCGGCGGGGGTTCGGCCCCTGGGCGCGCATCTACCGTCCCGCGACGGGCGGTCGACGCCAGTGCGTCCAGCTCGCCGTCCTGCCCTGGGGGGCACTCGACCCGCGCTCATGGGGTGACGCCGAGCGACTGCCGCCGCCCGAACTCGCCACCGTGCTGGGCACGTACGCCACCCGCGTGCTGACCCCGCGCGGCTCCACCGCCGTGTCCGGCCTGGAGTTGATGACGGCGCTGCGTCCCCCGACCCGTGCGGTGAAGGACGAGGAGACGGGCACGTGGGTGGCGGGCCCGAATCCCGGCTCGCTGACCGAACCCGTCGATCCCGCCCCGCCGGAGGCACCCGGTGAGCACCCCGTGGTCGCAGCCCGACACCCGCGCGGCCACCAGCGCACTCCCGCCGAGGTGCTCGACGAGGAGGCGTTCGACTGGATCCGCGACCCGCAGCTGCTCACCGACGCCGAGTGCGGCCGCCGCTACGCGGTCGGCATCGACGTGAACACCGCGTTCCTCGCCGCGGCCAACCGTCTCCTGGTCGGCCTGGGCGCCCCCGTCCACGTGCGGGCCCCCGCCTTCGACAAGCAGACTCCCGGGTCGTGGCTGGTGGACCTGTCGGGCATCACCACCGACCCGCGCCTGCCGAGCCCGTTCACCCCCGACGGGCTGCCCCCGACCGGCCCGGCCTGGTACGCCACCCCGACCGTCGCGTACGCGGCCGAACTCATCGACACCTACCGGCTGCCCGTCACCCTGAAGCCCGTCGAGGCGTGGATCCGACCCGAGGCCGGGCCCTACCTCGACCCCTGGTACAAACACCTTGCCGACGCCTACAAGGCGACGATGGCCGACCTGGGAGTCGTCACCGGCCTCGACGAGGCCGTGTTCCTGGAGGCGATGGACGGGTGCGCGGAGCGGGACCCGCACGCGGCGGCCGTCCTCTCCGCGATCAAGTCCACCGTCAAGGGGGGCATCGGCAAGCTGCGCGAGCGCCCGCAGGGCGTCGCCCACAGGTACGGCGAGCGCTGGCCGGCGCTGGAGCGGCCCACCTGGCGACCGGACATCCGCGCCGCGGTCATCTCCACTGCCCGCGTCAACATGCACCGCAAGATCCTCAAGACGGCGCTGGCCACCCAGCAGGCCCCCGCCCCGGTCGGTGACCTGCGTCTGGCCGAGGACGCCCTGCTGCCGGTGGCGCTGCTGTCCGACTGCGCGGTGTACCTCGCCGACGGGCCCACCCCGCTCGACGTCCTGCCGCGCACAGCCGAGGGCAAGCCCGCGCCGGGCTCGTTCCGGCTCGGGGTGAGCCCGGGAATGGTCAAGCACGAGGGCACGCAGGACCTGCTGTGGGCCGTGCAGCTGCTCGACGAGGGACACAACCCGGCCCGCCACATCAAGGGCACCGACGCCGCCGCCGACGGAGAGTAGGACACCCCATGGGCATCATCGGCGACAGCCTCGACAAGGCCGAGGCGAACACCACGACCCGCCCCCAGCCGAAGTCCGCAGGCGCGCAGATGCGGTTCCTGGTGAGACAGGCCAAAGGGTCCACCCGAGTGGTGGCGCAGCAGCTCGGGGTGACGCAGCGCACCGTGGAGCGTTACCTGAAGGGCACCATCAAGAGCCCCCGCAGGGACCTCGCCGAGCGGCTCCGGGACGAGGTGCGCAAGCGGTGGCAGCCCAGGGTCCGGGCGCGAGCGAAGCAGCAGGCGGCCACGACCAGCGGCATCGTCATCGAGACCCGGGCGCGGTTCGGGTACACCGCCGCGCCCGGCTCCACCGACGACGGCCGGCTGCGCCTCATCACCCAGGCGCTGCCCCCCGCCTACGCGGCCCGCCTGTTCGAGGCGCGGGACGCCGGTGCCACCGAGCAGCAGCTGCGGGACATCGCGGCCGAAGGGCTCCAGGAGATCTACTTCAAGGACCGCGGCCGCCGCGCCCAGGACCTGCTGGTCGAGTTCACCGACATCGACTACGTCGAAATCGGCTTCTGACGCCGCCGCCCGGCGGGGGAGGGCCGTGCCGGATCAGCCACCCGGCCGGAGCGGAAGCACGGTAGTTGTCACCAACGCAGGCGTGCTGTCGCCAGGGCCACCGGGCGGCGAGCGCTCAGCAGAGTCGTGGACCGCGATGCAGTCTCAGCTGTCCAGTCCGGCTTCCCACTTGCGCCGGCGCAGCATGTGGTCGCTGAAGAGGTGTCGGCTCCGGTCGAGCAGTTCACCCACCTCCGCGTCGCCGCGCCGCCCGTCCGGCGACGGGTGCCAGCGCTGTACCGATTGCGCGGCCCAGGTGCGCAGCTTCATGTCCGGGTCCTCGAGCAGACCGACCGCCGCGCGTAGCGCCACGATGCCGCCGCGCTCGTCGAGCAGCCGGAATGCGCCGACGCGGACGTGCCGCGGCCGCTCGGAGCTGGTGCGCTCCAGCAGCCAGTCGGCGGGCAGTTCCCTGGCCGAGGGCAGCAGGGTGGCGGCGGTCTCGCGGACGACCCCGGCGGCAGGGTCGTCGAGGAGCGGCCGCAACTGCTTCGCATCCGCGCAGTCCAGCGCCCGCAACCCTGCCACCGCTCGCGCCCGCACCCCGGCCGCCGGGTGCACGAGCAGCGGTCGCAGCAGCCCGGCGTCCGCGCGGTTCCCGCACTCGGCCAGCCCGATGACCGCACCGGGCGGCAACTCGGGGTCGTCCGGTGCCGTGCACTGCTCCCGGTACCAGGCCGCCGGGTCACCACCCTGCTGCCGTACGACATACCGGGCACAAGCGCGCACAAGCGCGGAACGGTCGCTGAGAAACCGCTCCGCCTGCTGTGACTGCCCCGCCAGTCTCAGCGCGGTGACACCGGCCGAACGGACACGTGGGTTGCGTGCGGACAGCAGTGGAGGCAGCACACCCTCGTAGGCATCCCCATCCTTCAGAGCCGTGAGCGCCGCTGTGGCGCACAGGTCCTGGACCACGGTGTCCTGGTCCCGGGCGGCCGCGCGGGCCAGCTCAGCGGGACGGAGCAGTCGGACCTCGATGGCCAGCCGGTACGCGAACCGCCGGACGATGCGGTCGGGGTCAGCGAAGAGAACAGCGAGCTGCCCGGGGGATGCCTGGCGCAGTATCTGGCCGAGCACATCGACGCCGAAGGCACCTCTGTCGCGGTGGCCGACGCGGAGGATGAGCGGCGCAAGGTTGAGGGCGGAGTCCACGTTCAGGGCTTCGCGCAACAACTGCCGGGCGTGCTCGCGCACCGGACCGGCCCAATCGGCGCAGCGGATCACGATCAACGGCAGCAGGCCGGGGTACCGGAGCGACTGACGCACCGCCTTCTGACGGATCCGCCCGTCGCGGTGGCAGAGGGCGAGTGCGAGCCGGGACTCGCTGAGCTGAGCCAGGTCCGCGGGCAGCGGGGCGGAGTGCTCCCACCCCGGCAGGAACCGCGGGCGGTGCCAAGCCGCCTCACGCACTCCTGCGTCCAGCGCGAGCCAGTCAGCGGGGTCGGTGACATCAAGCGTGTTTTGAAGCGGCGCACCTCCCGCGAGCCGCGTCGCTGCTGTCCCGTCCTCGATGTCCTCAAGCATTCCCGCCCCTCCAGCAGTCGTACCAGGTGATCGTAGGGGGCGGGGTTCGCGTAGGGCGCACGAAATATTCGGCTGTGATCGCCGAGGGCCGCCGCCCGGCGCCTTGCCCGCGAGAAGCCGAACGCGGTGACCTCGCCCCTGCTTCGCTTGCCGCTGGTGAGGACTATGGTGCTTCGGCACAGATCAGCGGCGCGTGCCCAGCCGCTCGGGCAGACCGGCGAGGTCCGCGTCGGTGGCCGGCCGGAGCGTCGACAGCACGTGACGGGCCGCGGGCAGGTCGGCCGCGGAGCCCGCGAAGGTCACGGTGTGCACCAGCCCCCCGCGGCGCAGGCGCAGCTCCCGCCGTGTGTCGCCACCGTCTCCGTGGACCACCAGCAGACGGCCGTCGCCGTCGTCCGTGCAGTGGACCGGCTCACCGAGCGGGACGGGGCAGCCGCGGAAGTCGGTGCGCCGGGTGTCGTGACCGACACGTGCCACGTGGAGGTGCAACCCCGCCGAGCCCGTCCGCTGGTACCGGGCACCGAACCCGTCGCTGCCCGCGCCGGTGACGTCCAGCGTGTAACCGGGCGGCGGCTCGCCGACTCGCATCAGGGCGGTGTCCACGTTGTTGTCGCTGACCCACTGCGCCAGCGTGGGAGGTGTCGCGGCGTCCCGGACGACGTACGCCGTGCCAGCTGCGACGGCTGCCGCCACCGCCAGGGTGGCCCACCGGGTCCGCGCGCCCGGCAGTTGCAGCGCGGCGGCGAGCGCGTGGCAGAGCCCTCCGGCCGCGAACAGCAGCGGGCCGCTGCCCTCGGAGCCGACCTCACGCACCACCGTCAGGGCCCCGACCGAGCCGATCGTGCCCAGCCCGTACACGGTCGCCGCCCACCGCCACAGACCGCGGGTCCGGCGCGTGAAGGGGACGAGGGGGCGGGCGCCGAGCCCGACGCATGCGAGCAGGCCCACCGCCGAGGGCACCACCACGGCGGCGACCAGGGCGAAGGTCGACCATCCGGTGAACAGCGCGGCGAGCAGCACCAGGAGCTGGAAGCCCGAGACCAGCGAGCCGACCCACCACACCATGGCCAGATGGGCGCCCGTGCGCACCGCGTTCCCCGCCTGCCCCATCCGGGGATCATGCCAGCTCCGCGCCGCGGTGCGGGCGCAGGGCGGCGTGCGGTCCGGGGGCGGGGCCCCGCGTGAGCAGGCGGGAGTGGCAGACCGTTCGGCCGGGAGTGGCAGACTGACGGGTATGGATGTGCGTGCGAGGAACAACGTGACCGTCACCGGCAGGCCGGACGGCCCGGTCGTGATGCTCGCGCACGGGTTCGGCTGCGACCAGAACATGTGGCGGCTGGTGGTGCCGGCCCTGGCCGGCGACCACCGCGTGGTGCTGTTCGACTACGTCGGTGCCGGACAGTCGGACCTCTCCGCGTGGGACGAGGAGAGGTACTCGTCGCTGGACGGTTATGCCCAGGACGTGCTCGACGTCTGCCGGGAGCTGGACCTCCGGGACGTGGTGTTCGTGGGGCACTCGGTCAGTGCGATGGTCGGCGTCCGGGCCGCCGCGCTCGAACCGGAGCGGTTCGCCAAGCTCGCCCTGGTGACGCCGTCCCCCTGCTACATCGACGACGGCGACTACCGCGGCGGGTTCAGCGCTGCGGACATCAACGAGCTGCTGGAGTCGCTGGAGGCGAACTACCTGGGCTGGTCGGCCACCATGGCCCCGGTGATCATGGCGAACGAGGAGCGTCCGGAGCTCGGCGAGGAGCTGACCAACAGCTTCTGCCGCACGGATCCGGACATGGCCCGGGTCTTCGCCCACACCACCTTTCTCAGCGACAGCCGCGAGGAACTGGCGTCCGTCGCGGTCCCCACGCTCATCGTCCAGTGCGCGCAGGACGCGATCGCCCCGCGCGAGGTGGGCGCCTACACCCATGCGGCGATCAGGGGCAGCAGCCTGGTGACACTGGACGCGACGGGGCACTGCCCGCAGCTGAGTGCGCCGGAGGCGACGGCCGAAGCGCTTCTCGCCTTCACCCGGGACGAGCGGTGATGTGCCGTGCGGACCACGGCCCCCGCCGTTCCGAGGCGGAGGACGAGGGCGGAAGACCGGACGTCGCGTTCACCTCGCTCCTGGAGGACAGCGTCGTGGACCTCTACGAGAACGCACCGTGCGGATACCTGTCCACGCTGCTCGACGGCACGATCGCCAGGATCAACACCACGCTGCTGACCTGGCTCGGGTACCGCCGGGAGGAGCTGGTGGGCCGCCGCACCTTCGTCGACCTGCTGACGGTCGGCGGCAAGCTGTACCACGAGACGCACCTCGCACCACTGCTGCGGATGCAGGGTGAGGTCCGCGGAATAGCGCTGGAGATGCGCACCGCCGACGGCTCCCGCCTCCCGGTACTGGTGACCTCCACCGTCAAGGCCAGCGCCGACGGTGCGCCCATGCTCATCCGCACCACCGTCAGCGACGCCCGGGACCGCCGGGCCTACGAGCAGGAACTGCTCCGGGGCCGCCGGGCCGCGGAGGAGGCACAGCGACGTGCCGAGCAGGACCGCGAGCACCTGAAGCGCGTCCTCTCGACGCTCCAGCAGAGCCTGCTGCCGCCGGCCCTGCCCGCCGTGCCCGGACTGGAGTCGGCCGCCCACTACCACACCGCGTCCTCGGACCACCTCGGCGGCGACTTCTACGACCTGTTCTCCCTGGGCGACGGCCGTTTCGGGTTCTTTCTCGGAGACGTGTGCGGCAAGGGACCCGAGGCGGCGGCGGTGACCTCCCTGGCCCGCTACACACTGCGCGCCGCCGCGGTCCACGACTGCGACCCGGTGGTGGTCCTCCAGACGTTGAACACCGTGCTCAACGAACGCTACGCCGGCGGCGACCCCCGCTACTGCACCGCGATCTTCGGTGTGCTGGAGGCGATCGAACCGGGCGGGGACCGCTTCGCCGTCACCCTCGCCAGCGGCGGTCACCCGCCGGCGCTGGTGCTGCGCGGCGCCGGCACGGCCGCGTACCTTCCCACACCCGGCGGTGTCCTGGTGGGTGTCTTCCCCACCGCGGACTTCACCGTCGCCCGTACCGAACTGGGCCCGGGCGACACCCTCCTGCTCCACACCGACGGACTCACCGAGGCCCGTACCGAGTCGGGCCGGTACGGGGACGACTCCCTGCTGGCCCTCGCCGAGGAGATGGCGCCGACTGATGCCGGTAGCCTCGTCGAGGCCCTCGCCGTCCTGCTCGACGGCTTCGGCGACGGCCTGGACGACGACACCGCTCTGCTCGCCGTCAGTGTCCCTGCCCCACCGTCCGAGAAGTCCACATGAGCACGCTGACCCTCACCACGGAGAACACGACGTCCGGCCCCGTCCTGCACGTCGCCGGCCACCTCGACTTCCACACCGCGCCGCGGTTCCGTGCCGCGCTCGACGAAATCGCCCTGGAAAGCGGCCAGTTGCTGGTGCTGAACCTGGCCGGTCTGGAGTTCTGCGACTCCAGTGGCATCACCGCCTTCCTCGTGGCCCGCAACCGCGCCGGCGCCGCCGGTGCCGACGTCGTGCTGGCCGAGGTCCCGCCGAACACCGCCCGTGTGCTGCGGATCGTCGGCCTCGACCAGGTCTTCACCATGCGGACCGCCGCGGCCCAGCCGGAACGCGGCTGATCGGCCGCCCCGCCGCGCCGCGTCTCATCCGACCGCGGCCCGGCCTGCGGCGGTGGGGAGGCATGCCCCGCGCGGTGGCTTGACGGTCGCCGTCGCCGCGGCTCAGGGACGGGGCGGACTCTCCGGTCCGTACAGCCGTAGGAAGGTGCGCACGCCGTCGGTGACGAGCCGATCGATCTCCGCGTCGGCGAGCGGGATGGCGCCGTGGAAGGAGCGTTCGAGGATGTCGGTGTTGACGAGCAGCATCAGGTGGTTCGTCGCCCGCTCCTCGTCGTCCAGTACCAGCAGCCCCTGGTCTGCCAACTTGCGCACGTAACTGGTCAGTTCCTCCATCACTGGCCCTGGGCCCGCGTCCTGCCAGCCCTGCACGACCTCCTGTGGCAGGCGTGCCGCCTCGGCGATGATGACCCGGACCAGGGCGAAGTGGTTCTCGAACCCGGTCAGTGGCATCGCCCACGCACGGCCGAACGCCACAAGGTCGGCCTCCAGGTCGGTGACCTTGCCGAGGTGGCGTTCGATCAGCTCCTTGTGCGCGGCCCCGACGGCCTGGGCGCTCTCCTGGATGGTCAGCAGGAAGAGTTCCTCCTTGTCCTTGTAGTGGTTGTAGATGGTCCGCTTGGAGACACCGGCTTCCGCGGCGATCGCATCAACGCTGGCGCGGGTGTACCCCTCGCGGGCGAACACGGCGCGGGCGGCGCAGGCGATGGCCTCTCGCTTCGGGGACCTTCCGCGGCGCGGGCGCGCGGGCGCCGCTTCCTCTCTCGACATCGATGCTTCCTCCCAAAAAAGTACACCGAGTGGTGTACTAAGTGCACTGCACGGTGTAGTTTACTTATGTGGGCACCCGGTGGACCAGGGTGACCGGCCCTCCCGGCCGGTACGCCCGCGGAACCCGCGTGTGAGCCCCATCCTCCCCTCACCGAAAGGATCAGGACATGTTCGGCAACCTGACTGTGACGAAGATGCACTGCAAGGACGTCGAGGCCATGACGGCCTTCTACCGCGACCGCCTGAACATGCAGGTCATCGAGCAGAGCGACGTGCACACCGTCTTCGCCACCGGCAACGGCGGCGAGCTCATCGTCACCTCGCAGCCGGCGGACCGGCCCATCAGCATCGCCTTCACGGACGTCGACATCCCCCGCGCGCACCAGGCCCTGGCCGACGCCGGTGCGGGCGAGATGATTCCGCACAAGACCGGTGAGCGTTTCCAGTTGGAGGACCCGGAAGGCAACACGGTCATCTTCGTCAACGCCTGACCGGGCACCGCCGCCGCGATCGGTGTGCCGCGTATCCGCCGATCCGGCCGCAGTCCGCGTGCCCGACCCGGGCCGGACCATCCGCCGGCTGCAGTGCCGACCGAGGCCCGGGCGGGGTCGCTCGCCCGACCCC